>JACZQQ010000244.1 GCA_022545645.1 Acidobacteriota bacterium
CGGGCAGACGTGGGACTAACGGGATCGCGGATGTAGCGAACTCGAATATCCAGAGGACTGGCTGAACCAGGCCGTAGATTCCGCAACTGCATTGCACAGTGAGGGGGAGTTGTATGGTCGGCAAGACCATCAGCCATTACATCCTAGCCACTGTAGAATCAAGGCAAACCAAAAGGAGTCTCAAATGAATCGTCAAGATTACTGGCTGGTGATTGCATTGACCTTGAGCGCCTCTTTGTTGGGTGGAGCAATATCAGCCCAGTTGTACATGGGCAAAACCATTGATGCGAAGGAAATTCATTTCTCCGACAGCGAGGGCCGAATACGGGCTAAGTTTGTCTTAGGAATCCACGGTGAACCAGGGTTAGCCCTATATGACGAAGATGGGCAGCCCCGGATCACATTAGGCTTGGGGAGCGAGGGCGAGCCGAGCGTAAATCTTCTCGATAATAACAGCAAGATTATCTGGTCGGCTCCATGAAAGGCCCACACCTACACTTCCCTGGTGAGGATCTTGATTCCTTCGACAATCTATTTCTCCTAGAGCCTATTGAGTAGTGATTTCCATTGCCTTCCGCCCCCTCCCGCGTTAGCATCTACGGAAAAGCATATCCACAACTTTGGCACGCGAAAACAAATCCCAAAGGAGGAGGGTAAAGATGAATCTTCTGAGAAGGGTTTTTCTCAAACACTCTGTGGCCAGTCTGGCGGTTTTGCCTTTCTTCACATCGACAAAATCTTACGCGGCACCGATGGCAAGCGCCAAGTTTGTAGACGTGGATGGGATCAGGACCAGCTACTTTGAAGGGGGAAGTGGAGAAGCCATGGTGCTAATCCACGGAGGCCATTTCGGTTCGACTTCTTCTGCCGATGGTTGGGCAAATATCTTTGATCATTTGGCCTCGCACTTTCATGTGTATGCGTTAGACAAACTCGGAAATGGGTATACGGATAACCCCCAAAGTGATGCGGACTACACGATGGAGGCAGTCATCCGGCATGTCTATAGGTTTATGGAGACGCTTGGTATCGAGAAGGTCCATCTGGTCGGTCACTCCAGAGGCGCTCTGCCCGCTGCTCGTATCGCTACCGATCACCCTGAAATGGTCGAGAACCTCGTCCTTTTCAATAGCAACACCCTGGCTCCCGACGATCCGACTGTACCTTCCCGATCGACTGTGACTCAAACTTCTGCACCTCGAACCCCAACCAAAGAATCCCTCCTTTCTTCCCTCAGCCGTACGGCATACCGGGATTACTGGACCGATGACTATGTTGAGGCCCGACTCCGCATCGCTTTACTTCCCAAGGTCAAGGAAGCTGAGGAGAAGCTGAAGTTGTTGACTTCTAGGTGGGTCGAGCTCAATTCGGAAAAAGTTAAAGAGACCCCAAGACTTGAGACCAGGTGGTGGTACTACGAGCTGAAGCGTGAAACCTTAAGCCGAATCAGGGCGGGACGTTTAACAAGACCGACCCTGATCATTTGGGGACTCAATGACCCATCAGTCCACTATACTCTGGGCATGAGCTTGTACAGGATCATCAGCTCGGTCGTGGACCGGGCTCGGTTACACTTCTTCAATCAGTGCGGGCACTCTCCCTACCGCGAATATCCCGATGAAGTGAGCCGTCTTGTGGTTGACTTCATCAAGAATTAATGAGGCTCCAGGGAAGCCGAGCAAGTTCATACTCCAGGGCGGACTGAGACGCAACGAGACTCCGCTCCTCTGCCCTTTTCCGTTGCCTTCTCCGCCCTCCAGGCGTACCATTTAGAACAAACACACCCGCATCGAGGGAAATTTCGTAGTCGGCCAAAGCTTTGGGCCGGCAGGGAGGGGTATCACGATGAAACATTCCAAATTGAAATCCCAAGAGTCCGTTTTTGTGTCTTTCATCCTACTTCTCGTCCTGTTTCAGTGGAGCTGTGCTGAACAGACTCCGATGGAGCAAGGCCGGCAAGTGCTCCAACAGGCCGCCGAGGCTATGGGTGGCCTGGAAGCACTGAGTGCCGTTGAAACGATCACCCGAGAAGGGACCAAGCAAAGATCCTCTCTGGGACAGGCCCGGGTAGCGAGTGAAAGACTCTATGTGCAACCGGCCCGCCCTTACAAGCAGATCATCGATTTCACGGTTCCCCGGGAAGTGGAGTTCAGCGGCTCCGACATCCGAGTCACGGACTGGGTAAAGGGAGGCTATAACCGAGATTCCCGACATGTGAGAATTGCGCAAATCAGACAGCTGGGGGCGTATAAGAAGGAATGGGATCGTGACATTGTCACCTTTCTGGTTGGGGCTCTGGGTGAGGAAAGCACGGTCGAGGGGATCAGTGAAGGTCGTGTGGAGGGCCGACCCCATCAGGTGGTCAGCGTGCGCTACATCGACGACGTCCTTTACCAGGTCTACGTCGATGACTTCACCCATTTGATCTCCAAACTGGAGTACACGGAGGACCGCAATCCATATGGTGATTTAGCCAAGGAACGGACTTTTGCAGACTACCGAGAAGTCGGCGATCTGACGCTTCCCTTCTCCCAGATCACCAAGGAAATGGGCTTGGTCACCGAAGTCAGAGAATTCTCTGAAATGAGTGTCAACGGAGAAATTCAGGAAGATCTCTTTGAGATCCCTGAAGAGATCCGAGAGAAGGTTGCATCCATGGCTCATCTTGACACCATCCCGGTCACTCCAATTGAACTGGACAAAGGGGTGTTCTTTGGGAAGGCCGGCCAGCACAACATGTGGGTGGAATTCGAGGATTTCATCCTGGTGGCCGAAGGGCCGACCAACGAGATGCAGTCTCTGGAAGCGATTCGTCAGATCCGGAAAACTGTGGGAGACAAGCCGATACGCTACGTGGTCACCACCCACCACCACGCCGATCACGCTGGAGGGATTCGCACCTATGTTGCTGAGGGAGCCGCCGTCGTGACTCATGCCCTCAACGAAGAGGTGATCCGGGAGTTTCTCACTCGGCCCCACACGCTCAAACCGGACCGCCTGTCTCAATCTGAACATGAGCCTCAGATTGAAACCGTTGAGGATCGCAGGACCATCACCGACGGAACCCGAACCGTGGAGTTGATGCACATGCCCAATCCTCATTCTGACGGGTATTTGGTCATTTATCTTCCCCGTGAGAGGCTCCTTTTCGAGAGCGATCTCTTTTCACTTCATGAAGATGAAAGCTGGCCACCTCCGGTTAGTCCCGCGACCCGCGTCTTTTACGAAGCTGTGACAAAGGCAGGTTGGCGAGTCGATCGTATCGTCCCTGGACATGGCCGAGTGGTGGAATGGCAAGAGCTGATCGATGCTCTCAAGGCAACGGACTCGTCGAGGTAGGTGTGACTGGTGCAGCCCGGCTCCTACAAGAGGAAGAAACAGTGGGATGAATGAATCAGGCAAGCTCTAAGTGGATTCGGCCACAACCCAATCGGTTTCCGCAGTTATTCACATGCCTCCACGCCAAAGGAAACGGGACTTCTAGCAAAGGGTTTTCCATTGCCTTCCCCGCCCTCCAGGCATTAGCATCGAGCCAACCAGAGGAGGAAAGCGAAATGAAAGCATGCACAACACTGTTTGTGATCGGCATATTCCTCACGGCCGTCGCCATGGCGGATGATGCGGATGATGTGAGGGCGGCGGTGCTCAGACACTATGCCGCACTGAATGCTGGAGATGCAGACGCATACATTCAATCGCGCGCGCCGGAACACAGCCTCTTCTCCGGGGGTGGGCTTCTCTCCAGGTCCACCTCTCTTGAAGAACAGCAGAGTGCTTTCAAAGCCGGGATTGATGCGGGTCTCAAACGCAATGTCAGTGCCCGACATCTTGAGGTGAGAATCTATGGAAACACTGCCGTTGCCACCAACTACACCATCGGGACGATCGCCCGACCGGATGGCTCGATCACTCAAGTCCGAGTACAACGTACGGCGGTATTGATCAAGCAAGGGAATCAATGGAAAGAGGTTCACCAGCATAGATCCCTGTTGAACATCGCTCCCCCACAGTAGAAACGACTTCTGCTTCTGTCGATATTGATTGTCTTTGGTAGCCTCACGGCGTAGCATCTAGGCAAATCTGTGTATAGCTGGGA
>JACZQQ010000044.1 GCA_022545645.1 Acidobacteriota bacterium
AAAGACTGTTCCACGATCTGCTTGAAGGCAGGTGCTGCCAAGTGCCCCCCATAGTATTCCCCTTGGGGTTCGTTGATGACGACGATGGCGGCCACAACCGGATTGTCAAGAGGTGCAAATCCAACATAAGAAGCAACATATTGGGTGCGGGAATATTCTCCGTCGATGAATTTTTGAGCCGTTCCCGTCTTGCCTGCGGAGGAGTATCCGTTGAGTTGAGCATCAACACCTGTTCCCTCCGTTACGGCCAGGGAAAGAGCCTTTTTCATCTGAAGAGTGGTTGCAAGCCGGACGATTCGTTTTCTGGAGGCCATAGGCTCATAAAAGACGTCTCCCTTGGGTGTCAAGACGCGACGGACCACTCGAGGAGTGACCAGATATCCCCCGTTTGCGATTGTGGCGATGGTTCGCAACATCTGAAGCGGCGTCACACCCACCTCCTGTCCAATCGAGAGAGCCCCGATGGAAATCTTCGACCATTGATCAGGAGGACGCAGTAATCCGACCTGCTCTCCGGGCAGATCGATTCCCGTTTTCTCGCCAAAACCGAACAGCCTGATGTACTGGTACAGTTTCTCTTCTCCCAGGCGCAGGCCCAACTTGATCGTTCCTATGTTGCTCGATTTGGCCAGGACTTCGTTGAAGCTCAGAAGTCCGAAACCTCGACTGGCCTCACGGTACTGTCTTCCCGCAAGGTTAAAGGTCTCCATCTGGCAGTCTATAAACTCGGAGGGATCGGCCAAGCCCTCATTGAGAACTGCGGAAAAAACAACCAGTTTGAAGGTGGAGCCAGGTTCATAAATATCCAAAATAGCGCGGTTGCGGCGGATTTCCGCGCCAAAATCGGAGTAGAGATTCGGGTTGAAGGGTGGGTAAGAAGTCATGGCAAAAATCTCACCCGTGTGTGGGTCCATGACGATAACACTTCCGCTCACCGCCTGGCTGGAACGGACGGCCTCCTCCAAAACCTGTTGGGCAACGTATTGTATCGGCCGGTCGATGTTCAGAACCAGGGTGTTCCCGCCCGATTGCCCCCAGCGGGCATCGCTGGCATAGCTGAGCCTGTTGGCGTCGACGCTCAGATGAACCCGGGTGTTCTTTCCCTTGATGGAATCATTGTAAAGATATTCGAGGCCGGCCAAACCTTCGTTGTCCAGACCCGTAAAACCGAGCACATGTGCGGCCAATTCGCGGCCCGGGTAAATCCGCCCGGTCTCTTCTTGAAAGTACACACCCGGCAAATTCAGCCTTCGGATCTGTTGGGCCTGACGGGGCGGGATTTTTCGGGCCAGATAGACGAAGGGCCGATCACTGATCAATACTTGATAAAGTTCCTGTTCCTGTTTTTCGAGAAGGGGGGCGAGAGCTCTGGCGGTGTGGAGAGGTTCGAGTACTTCTCTGGGGTGGACATAAACAGAATCGATCTTGACACTAATGGCCAGTTCGTCGAGATGACGATCCAGGATGTCGCCCCGCTTGGGACTAAGCTCGATATACCCGAAATGCTGCTGTTCGGCCTTTAAACGATATTCCTCACTCTTGAAGATCTGAAGATAAACAAGACGACCGACAAGAGTGAGACTCCACACCCCAAGCAACAGGTAAAGACCGAGAAGACGAGACAGGACGGCAATTCTGTGTTTCTTCCATTTATTCAAAGACTTCATTCATGCAAGATCTTCTTCTCAACCGTCGATTGTGCCACCACCTGACCGGTGGGTTTGACGGTCACAATATCGGAATTGAGAATTCTGACTTCAGTGCGGTTCGAGCTGACCAGACCCAGTTTACTGGCCTCCCGATAGACGCTTTCCGGATTGATCAAAGAGGAATGCTCCGCCCGAAGGGTGGCGTTGATCTCCCCCAATTCGTTGCTTCCTTTTTTGAGGCGTTCCATCTGGTAGTGGACATTGAGGATCTCGTTGCGAGACCAGGCGTAGGCCAGGATCAGACAGACAAGAAGTGCAACCACGCTAATCCAGCGGACAATTTCAGAAAAGGTGGCCCGATCGTCGCTTCCAACCGGATAGTTACTCAATTCCTGGTGTTGCAAATCAATCATTGGCTCAGTTCCAAGCTCCGGGTCTTCTTATCTCCTGTCAGCTGTCAGTTGTCAGCAGTCTGCTGTCTGCTGTCTGCTGTCTGCTGTCAACACTCAGTCCTCAGCACTCAGTCCTATCCTCTCCACCGCCCGCAGCTTGGCGCTTCGCGCCCGAGGATTGCTCTCGATTTCCTGCGGGGAAGGCGTCACCGGCTTTCTGGTTAGAATCCGGACCTGTTCCACCCGGGGACAATCGCAAAACTCGGCTGGCCGAAAGCAGACGCATTTGCCAGCCGCTTTGCGAAAAACCGTCTTGACGATTCGATCCTCCAGGCTGTGAAAGGAAATAACCACCAGTCTTCCCTGGGGAGCGAGCAAAGAGATGGCCTGTTGCAGAAATTCCTCCAGTCCCACCAGTTCCTGATTGACCTCGATGCGCAAGGCCTGAAACACCAGGGTGGCTGGGTGGATACGGTGTGGACCGCGTCCTTTGACCTTCTCGACGACTTGAGCCAAATCTGTGGTGGTACAAAATTTCGACGACTTTCGATGCTCGACGATGGCTGTGGCGATCCTTCGGGCTGCCTTTTCCTCCCCGTAACGCCAAAAGATCTCTGCCAACTCCTCCGCGGAACACTGGTTGAGCAACTGGGCGGCAGTGGTTTCTTGTCGAGTGTCCATGCGCATGTCAATGGGCCCTTCCAGTCGAAAGCTGAAGCCTCTCTCGGGCGAACCCAGCTGATCCGAGGAAACCCCCAGATCGAGTAGACATCCATCCACAGCCCCAACCCCCAGTCGAGAGAGAAGGCTCGGCAATTCCTTAAAGTTCTGGTGGAAAACCTGAAGGTTCCTGGAATGGGATCCCAAACGCTCTCGGGCCCTGTCCAGTGCTTCCTGGTCCCGGTCCAAAGCGATCAGCTGACCCGTTCCTTCAAGTTGGGAAAGAATCTCCTCGGAGTGCCCTCCTGATCCCTGGGTGCAATCCACGTAAACCCCTTCTTTCCTGACTCTCAGGAAGTCCAAAACTTCACCGAGCAGGACGGGCATATGATCCACAGCGGTACCCATCAAATACCCAATTCAGCCAAGGCGGTGGCATCCTCGTTCGTGTAGGGATCAGACTTGAGAAGATTCTGGACCCGCTCCCTGTTCCACACTTGTAAATAAGTCAGATATCCCATCACCGCCACCTCACCATCAACTTGAGCCGCCTCTCGCAGGTGGGTTTGAATCAGCACTCTTCCCTGCTTGTCCATAGAAGAGGCCTGTCCATAGAAATTGGCACGAAGCAAAAACTTTTCTTTCTCCGGGAGCATCTTCGGGGGCATCGACAACTTGGCCTCGATTTCCTCCCATTCCCTGAAGGGATAAATCAAAAGGTTCTCTCCGGTGATACTGGTGATATAGAGTTCGGGGCCATACTGCTCGAAAATATACTTTCGGTGGGCAGTCGGAATCTTGATCCGACCTTGAGCATCCAGTTTTGCCGGGAAATTGCCCCGCAGCATCTAAAGACTCCACCCCCACAGAAATTACTCCTATACAAACCTATTTAGTCTATTTTAGTCCAAAATAGCCCGAAGTCAAGAAAAAATGGCGTTATGACTGGCCGGGAGAGGGGGTACTTAGGGGGAAGGAGAAAAGAGGACCGATTCCTCGATTTCATTCTCGGAGTGCGCAATCACGGCCGCTCCTGTTGCATCACTCCAGACATTGGTCATCGTTCGGGCCATGTCCAGGATCCGGTCCACGCCCCAGATCAGCGAGGTGTACTCAAGCGGCAGATGGACGGCTTGTAAGATAATGACCATCATCACCAGTCCCGCGTGAGGGATCCCGGCGGCTCCGATGCTGACCGTCAGCGCAAGAAAGACAATGAACAGCTGGCTTCCCAGCGTCAGCGCAGGGAAATCGGGATGGGTGCTGGCATGGATCTGGGCAATGAAGAGCACGGTTACACATTCATAGAGGGCCGTTCCATCCATGTTCACCGTGGCGCCCAAGGGCAGGACAAAGCTGGTGATGCGATTGGAGAGCCCCGCCCCCTGGCTGGCCCGTTCCATGGTCACGGCCAGTGTCCCACTGCTGGAGGCCGTGGAGAATGCGGTCCAGAGCGCTGGGCTCATGGCCCGCATGTAACGGTAGGGAGGGTGACCCGTAAAAAACATCAGCAAGAGAGGAAGGGTCACAAGGAAATGGATCGCTAAAGCTAAAGCCACCGTCAGGACGTAGGGGAAGAGGCTGATAAATATTCCCGGCCCACTGGTGGCTACCGTGGTCGCGATCAGTGCCGCGATTCCCACGGGGGCCAGCGAAATGACGAATTGGGTCATCTTCATCATCACGGCAGCTCCGCCCTCAATGAAGGACACCATTCCGGCGGCAGCCTTCTCCTCGACCAGCAACAAGAAAATCCCAAAGAGAAGGGAAAAGAAAATGACGCCGAACATATCGAAGGTTGCCGCCGCTTCGACAATATTCTCAGGGATCATGGAGGCAATCACATCCCAGAAGGATTGAGGTGGTTGTGCTTCTCGGGCCTGGGTGGGGATTTGAATCCCTGTTCCTCTCCCTGGACCGACCAGATTCACCACAACCAAGCCCGTGATGATGGCAAACAGACTGGTCAGGACATACCATGCGCCCGTCTTGATCCCAATGCGTCCAAGACGTTTCGCCTCTTTCATCCCCGAGATTCCCAAAACCAGGGAGAAGAAAACAAGGGGAAGAACAATCATCTTCAGGAGATTCATGAAGACGCGAGAGACTCCCTCGATGGCCGCCCCGACGGGGGTAGCGATAACCCTTCGTCTCAGCTCTTCATTAATGTTTTGAGCGTTCTCCTGAAGCTGTTGGGGCGTCGCTTCCGCGTACCCGGAACCCAGCACCGCTTCTCGAGCTTCCTCAATGTAAGCCTGGTTGATGAGGGTACCGGTGACCACGCCCACCGCCATTCCCAGCATGATCCACCAGTGGAGTTTGACTTTGCCCATGATGTTGCCGACATTCTACAGGGAGTTCGGGGACTGTCCTAAGAATTCTCCCAGAATTCGGGGACTGCCCCCGAACTCCCTAGTAAGAAAGGCTAAATGGAGTAGGCATCCAGCATTCGCACGGCCTCCTGGACCGCCTCATCGGGGGAGACTTCCTGAAGGGTTTTCTCCCTTCGGGAGAACACCTCGACGATTCCCTGGCTGAATTTGTTACCCACGGTGATGCGAACGGGAATCCCGATGAGCTCGGCGTCTTTAAACTTGACCCCAGGGCGCTCCTGGCGATCATCGAGCAGGCAATCGATGCCCAGGCGGGTGAGCTCTTCATAATACCCTTGTGCCGCTTGCTGCTGCTCGACCTGCTCGGGACGCAGAAGCGTCACGATGGCCTGAAAAGGAGCAATGCTTCGGGGCCAGACGATACCCGCATCATCGTGATAGAGCTCCACTGCGGCCACCATGATTCGCTCCAGGCCGATTCCATAACTACCCATGATCATCGGAACCTTCTTGCCCTTGTCGGTGAGAACAGTGGCACCCATCGACTCGCTGTACTTGTAACCCAGTTTGAAGATGTGCCCGATTTCCAGGGCCTTTGCCACCTCGAGGGGTTGTTGGCAGCGCACACATCGATCCCCCGATTCGACCTCCCGGAGACTGTGGTAGGTGGGACTAAAGTCCCTGTCGGGGGTGACGTTCTTCAAATGATAGTCGTCCTTGTTGGCACCGCAGACCATGTTTCGGCGTCCTTCAAGGGCCTGGTCCGCAAAGATCGGGACCTGTGTCAGCCCCACGGGTCCCAGGCTTCCCGGGTCGGCCCCGAAAGTCTCGCGGATCTCCTCTGCAGTGGCAGGACGGAACACTCCCGTGCCCACAGCAGACTCGAGTTGAGCCTCGTTGAGCTGATGATCCCCTCTCAGCAAAATCAGATGGGGTCGATCCTCGACAATGTACACCAGCGACTTGATCTGACGGGTGGTTGGAATTTTGAAAAAATCCGATACTTCCCGAATCGTTTTTTGTCCCGGAGTATGGATCTCCTCCGGGGAAAGGTCCCCTTTTTCGTCGCTGACCTCAGTGATCTGGGAAACGGCTCGCTGCAGGTTGGCTGCATAACCACACGAGCAGCTCACCACCACATCTTCGCCCGCCTCGCTCTTCACCATGAACTCTTCAGACTCACTGCCGCCCATGGCTCCGGATTCGGCCTCGACCATGACATACTCCAGCCCACAGCGATCAAAAATGGCACGATAAGCCTGGCTGTGAAGATTGTAGCTTTGATCCAATCCCTCCGGTCCCAGATCGAAGCTGTAGGAGTCCTTCATCGTGAACTGCCGGGTCCGCAAAAGACCGGACTTGGGCCGGAGTTCATCTCGGAATTTAGTCTGGATCTGATACCAGATCTGAGGCAGCTCCCGATAGGAGCGAATCTCGTTGCGGGCGATGGAAGTGAAGATTTCCTCATGAGTCATGCCCAGGCACAGCTCGCGGTCCGTCCGGTCCCTGAGACGAAACAGATTCTCACCCATGAGCTCCCAGCGTCCTGATTCCTTCCAAAGTTCTGCGGGATGCAAAGCCGGCAAGTGAAACTCCTGGGCCCCGATGTTATCCATCTCTTCCCGAATAATCGCTTCAATTTTCAGTAGAGTCCGTCGGGCCAGGGGAAGATACGAATAAATCCCTGCGCTCAATTGTCGAATAAACCCCGCCCGCAGGAGAAGCTGGTGGGAGGGAGCTTCCGCTTCGGCGGGAACCTCTCGCAGTGTGGGAACAAAGAGTTTGGACCACTTCATAAGGGGCCTACTTGTATCCGTTTGACCCTATTCAGTCAAGTGAGCTACCATGCGGCCGTGATCAAACCATTACGTGAGGTCGACCCCGAAATTTACGACGCCATCCTCATGGAAACCAGGCGGCAGTCCGAGACACTGGAGCTCATCGCCTCAGAAAACTTTGCCAGTGAAGCCGTACTGGAGGCCACGGGCTCCATTTTCACCAATAAGTATGCGGAAGGCTATCCAGGCAGGCGCTACTACGGGGGTTGTCAGAACGTTGACGTGGTTGAGAATCTGGCCATTGACCGTGCCAAGAAACTTTTTGGTGCCGAGCACGCCAACGTCCAATCCCATTCCGGAAGCCAGGCCAATATGGCCGCCTATATGGCGGTTCTGGAGCCTGGTGACAAGATTTTAGGGATGAAGCTGGACCATGGTGGACACCTGACCCACGGACACCCTTTGAACTTCTCAGGGAAGCTGTATGAGGTGGTGGCTTACGGTGTGGACCGGGAGAGTGAGCAGATCGACTATGCCGCACTAGAGGACATCGCCAAGCGGGAAAAACCCAAAATGATTGTGTGTGGAGCCAGCGCTTACAGCCGCGTGATCCACTTTGACCGCTTCTACGAGATCGCCCAAAAAGTCGGTGCTTATTTGATGGCGGACATTGCCCACATTGCGGGGATGGTGGCCACGGGCCTGCATCCCAGTCCTGTTCCCTATGCCGACTTTGTCACCACCACCACCCACAAGACCTTGAGAGGGCCTCGTGGTGGCATGATCCTGTGCAAGGAAGAGCACAAGAAAGCGATCGACAGGATTGTTTTACCGGGAATCCAGGGCGGCCCCCTGGTTCACATTATCGCCGCCAAAGCCGTATGCCTTAAAGAAGCGGCATCAGAGGCATTCAAGACTTATCAGCAACAGGTCATCAGCAATGCCCAGGCCCTGGCTCAAGCCGTCGAAAAACAAGGATTTCGGATCGTTTCGGGAGGAACCGACAATCATCTCTTTTTGGTCGACGTCTTCTCCAAAGGCATGAATGGCAAGCAAGCCGAAAAGGCCCTGGAAGAAGCTGCCATAACCGTCAACAAAAACGGCATTCCTTTTGACACTCATCCTCCCCTGGTGACCAGCGGGATCCGGGTGGGAACTCCGGCCGTGACCACTCGAGATATGAAGGAAGAGCAGATGGTTCAAATCGGAGAGTGCATGGGCAGAGTCCTCAACAATATCGATAGCCCAGGGATCTCAAAAGAGGTCGAGAAGGAAGTCAGGGCACTCACAAACCAGTTCCCTCTTTATGCTCAGCGGCTGGAGTTAGCTCAAAAACTCGATTGAGATCGATTAAAGACGGTATCACCCTCGAGCAAATATTCAAGCCCGGCGGCATTCTGGAAAGTCAGCTGCCCAACTACGAACATCGGCCCTCCCAGCAGGTGATGGCGGAGGCGGTACTGGATGCCATCGCCAATCGCCATCCTTTGTGTGTCGAAGCGGGCACCGGAACGGGTAAGACTCTTGCCTACCTGATTCCCTCTCTGTTTTGCAACCAACGGGTGATCGTTTCAACGGCCACCAAGAATCTACAGGACCAGATCTTTTTCAAAGATATCCCCTTTATCCGCCAGCATCTCTTCCCCAACTTATCGGTGACCTACATGAAGGGGAGACAAAACTATCTCTGCTTAAAAAAGTTCCATGAACAGCAACCCCAGACAGAACCTCATGAGGCCCCGGAGCCGTGGGGTTCCCTATCCCGGTGGATTCAAGAGACCGAGACCGGAGATCGCTCTGAACTCAGCTGGATGAGAGACGACGATTCTCTGTGGAGGAACCTCGATGCGCGGTCCGACACCTGCGCCGGCCACAAATGCTCCTTCTATGACCAGTGCTACGTGACCCGGATGCGCCAGAGGGCCCTGGAGGCAGACCTCATCGTGGTCAACCATGCCTTGTTTTTCGCGAATCTGGCGCTTGAAAGCGATGAGATAGGCCACGTACTGCCCGGTTTCTCCGTCCTGATTCTGGACGAAGCTCATGAGGTCGAGGACATTGCGGCGAACCACTTCGGAAAGCAGATCAGCAACTATCAGGTCGAAGAGTTTTGCCGGAATTTCCGCAAAGTCTTTTCGGACTCTCCGGAATCCACGCACCCGCTGGATCAGGTACAAGCCTCTTCCACCGCTTTTTTCAATTCATTTCCCGGCTTGAGGGGGCGCTATTCACTGAATCTTTACCAGCAACCGGATGGAACAACGGTGGACCTGCGCGCTGAAGTTCTCGATTCCTTCCAGCGATTGCGGCAATCACTCTCAGGCCTTTACCACAGCATGGAACAGCAGACAGATCGCCCAGCCGAAGCCGACCCGCTGATCCGTAACCTGGACCAGATGAGGGTGACGTTGGACGCGATCTTTGATCTGGAGAACTCTGAAAACGTTTACTGGTTCGAGAACAGGGCCCGCGGAGTTTTCCTGCATGTCAACCCAATTGAAATTGCCCCGATTCTCCAGCAAAAGCTCTTTTCACGCGCCGATACCACCATTTTCACCTCGGCTACCCTGACCACCCATAACAACTTCGAATACTTCAAGGAGAGACTGGGCATCCAGGAACCGAAGGAAGTCATCACCCCCAGCGAATTCAACTATTTAGAGCAAACGATGCTCTATATTCCTGGGTCCTTTCCCGAGCCGCGCTCCGACCACTATCTTCCTCGTGTTATCCATGATATTCAGGAAATTCTTGGCATGACCCAGGGGTATGCTTTTCTGCTCTTCACCAGTTTTTCTCAGATGAATCGTGTTTATGAAGCTCTTCGTGAAGAGATTCCCTTCCCCCTGTTTCGGCAAGGAGAGCTGCCCAAGAATCAGCTGCTGGAAACCTTCAGGGACACACCCCATGCCGTGCTCTGTGCAACCTCCAGTTTCTGGCAGGGGGTGGACGTTCAAGGTGACGCCCTGCGTGCTGTGATTATCGACAAGCTGCCTTTTCTGGTTCCAACGGAGCCCCTGGTGGCAGCCCGCATCAACTGGCTGGAAAAGGAAGGAGCCAACTCCTTTCTGCGCTATAGCGTCCCCAAGGCCATCATTACCCTGAAACAAGGCCTGGGGAGACTCATCCGGTCTCGCCGGGACCGAGGCGTTCTGGCTGTACTGGACAGCCGTCTTCGAACTCGCAGTTACGGGAAACTCTTCATCGAAAGCTTGCCAAAATGTGTCATCACCGATAATATTGATGCATTGCGAGACTTCTGTCGCAAAAATGCATCAAAAATTTAGGGGGCAATGATATTTAGGGGTCGATTATGAAGAGGAGCACCAGACAATTCTTTCTACTCACTTTTTTCTCATCTTTATTGATGACTCAGGCTTTTGCCCAGGTCGGCAATATCAGAGGAAAGGTCAGCGACCCAGAAGGCAATCCGATCGAGGGCGTTGCTATCAGGATCGAAGGCATGGAAGTGGCAAGAAAATACAAGGTGGAGACTGACGCCAAAGGTGAGTACTATCACGGAGGAGTGACCCGACAGGGAACCTACCGTGTCATCGCCCAAAAAGAGGGCTACCAAAGTGCTTTCGCCGACGGCGTGCAAGCCACCACTGATCGGAGAGGTGAGCAGGGACTGGTGGATTTCACTCTTCAGCGCGGGCAGAGCGGTCCACTCCTGTTTGAACTCACCGATGAACAGATCGAGCAGATGAAGGCAGACGCTGAGAACGCGGACAGACGTCAAAAGTCCGCTGCCGAAGTCAGGCTGAATATGGATCAGGGATTGCAGTTCTTCAATCAGGGGGAATATGAACAGGCTCTGACGGTTTTCAACGCCGCCCTGGAATTGGATGATCGACAGCCGGCGCTTTGGGCCAACGTCGGAAACGCCCACTCCAAACTGAACCAGAATGAGCAAGCCGTTGAGGCCTATCAAAAAGCGATTGAGCTGGCTCCCGAAGACCCTACCCTGTATCAGAACATGGGTGGGCTCTATGCCTCGATGGGAGATACGGAAAAGGCCCGCGAACTCTATCAAAAGGCCGTCAGTCTGAGTGCTTACGGGGATCCCCGGGATGCCGCTGTGAACTATTACAATATGGGCGTCACCTTCATAAACTCCGGTAAGACTGAGGAAGCCATCGAAGCTTTGACCAATGCTTTGGAGGCGGATCCTGAATACGCAGAGGCACACTACCAGCTGGGCATCTCAATGCTGGGAACGGGCCAGATGGAAGAATCGGCGGGCCACTTGAGAAAGTACCTGGAATTGACGCCCGAGGGACCCAATGCCGAGGTGGCCAAGCAGCTGGTCGAACAGCTCGGACTTTAGGATATGAGTACTGAGGCGTTGCTACCCGGCGGGCTGGATATACTGCTCAGCGGCTTGACAGCCTAAATCAGCCAGATCGGAAAGCGCCGCAAGCGCGGCGCCACGAACCTCATCGGAACCATCCCCTGCCAGGACAGTCATCACGTGAAAAACGGTTTCCGGAACCTCGTTGGGACGGTGCCAATAGGCCACCGCCAATTCCTGGACAGCCTGGGCACGCAAGGCGGGAGCTTTCTCTTTCATGACCCGGGTCAGTTCCTTCACAGCACCCACATTTCCCTGCTGGGCAAGGTTTCCCAGTGCGGAGAGAACCCAGCCTTTTCGACGCAGAGCCGCATTTCCCTTCCCTTTGTAGATAGCCTGAAGCGGCTCAATGGCCTGCCCATCTCCCATCTCTCCCAAAGCATGAATAATGGAGGCCTGCAGGGACTGGGAGCCTTTGCCCCGAAAAGTGGAAGGCTCCACAAACACCTTGTACAGAGGTTCAATGGCCCGGGCATCTCCGAGGCTGCCCAGGGCGACGGCGGCGAATTCTTTCTGGTTTCGATTTCCGGATTGGAGAAGCTGGAGAAGGGGCTCTAAAAACAAAGGCGAGCGAACAATGCTGATATGAGGAAGAACCTCATAGAGTTTCTTGGCCTTCCCCTCAACGAGTATGCTCAGACAAGTCTGAATCAGCTTCTCGCGACCACCGATGTCTTTTCCACGATACATAGTTTAGCCCGGACCGTGCATAGTCCGGGCCACAACAACTTGCTCCCACTCTGCCGCTGATCGTCCCTTGTTATCATGGGCCATCATCAATCCCTTAGCAAATCCTTTATAAGGATGAAAGGCGATTCAAAACTCCCTTATGATAACATACAGCCATCTATGGGCACCAAACAGATCACGACTGGAGTGGTGGGTATTGTGATCGGTTTGATTATGGGATTTTTTGCTTCCCAAATCTTTCTGCAAAACCCCTCCAGAGTGGGCGAACAGCAACCTCTGAACAGCTCTCAAGATTCCTCTCAACTTCCAGCAGAGCACCCTCCAGCTGAAGTGATGGAGAAGTTGACTGAACTCCAAGACTGGGCGCAGACCCATCCTCAGGACAGCCAGGTCCGAATCAGCCTGGGCAATACTTATTACGACATGGGCCGCTTCGATGGCGCCCTGAGCTGGTACGAAGAAGCCCTTCAGTTGGAACCGGACAATGTGGATGTTCGGACCGATCTAGGAACCGCCTATCTGTATACCGGCAACCCGATCAAGGCAGTGGAACACTACAAAAGCTCGCTGGAAATGAACCCGGACCATATCCAGACATTGCAGAACATCAGCGTAGCCTACCTTTCCACCGGTAACTATAGCGAGGCTATCGGACATCTGGAAAGGCTCCTTCAGTCCCATCCGGATTACCCCCAGCGCAAGGAGATTGAGCAGCAGATTGAGTATATAAGGACCCAAATACTAGGAGGAGGCCCTCCCTGAAATGTCTTGGATCATCAGAATTCTTCTCTTCTTGGTCCTTGTGAGCGTGATTCGCTTACTTCTGACTCGCGTTTTCAGTCCGACCCTTAAAATGCACTCCAGGCCCCGTTTTGGCTCGGACAGAACTCGAGGAACGGTTGCAGGTCGAATGATCAAGGATCCTCAATGCGGGATGTACGTTGCCACAGACCTGGCAATTACGACGCGCGTGAATGGGAAAACTCTTCACTTTTGTTCCGAGGAATGCCGTGATAACTTCATCAACGGGCGAAATAGGAGCGACCGACCCAATAGACAAGCAGTGTAAGAACCTACCCCACCGCAAGGACTGTTTCCGTGAAGATTGGTATTGTAGCGAAACCCCACAGCAAGGACTTTGCCGCCACTCTTAACCAGGTGGTGCAGTGGCTGCAATCTCGGGACTGTGAGACCGTCGTGGAGGAAAGTATCGTTCAGGCCTCACCCCTGGACAACGTGCTCACCGCACCTCGTGAGAAGATTCCGGAACTGGTAGACGTCATTGTGGTCTTCGGCGGGGACGGCACCATGCTCTCGGTGGCCCGCTCCATTCAAGGTCGAAACACTCAGATCCTCGGTGTCAATGTCGGTTCTCTCGGATTCTTGACCGAGACCACCCTGGATGAACTTTATCCCGTACTGGAGCGATTACTGGCCGGAAAACACACCACCGATCGCCGCAGCATGCTCAAGATTGAAGTTCATCACACCAACGGTACGGTTGAGACCTACCACGCCCTCAACGACATCGTCATCAACAAGGGAGCATTGGCCCGCGTTATCAGTATGGACGCCTTTGTCAACGAGGATTTTATCGCCAATTTTCTGGCCGACGGGATGATTATTTCCACTCCGACGGGCTCCACGGCATACTCTCTGTCCGCCGGAGGACCCATCCTCTACCCCACCCTAGACTCCATGGTGATGACCCCGATTTGTTCCCACACACTGACGAATCGTCCACTGGTGATTCCGGCGGAAAGCAGCATTCGTGTGGTGGTGAAATCAGGCGAAGATGTCATGCTGACGGTCGATGGCCAGGTGGGTTTGCCCTTGACGGAGGGAGATGAGATTCGCTGTACCCAATCAGAATATCAGATCAATCTGATTCAACCTGGCGACAAGGGCTTTTTCGATGTGCTCCGGGAGAAGCTCAAATGGGGAGAAAGGTAGTGCGCCAAGTGCGTTCGTGCTTTCGTGCATTCGTGGGCTTATCGTTTCCTCACACTGAGCTGCCCAAAAATCTGAACTCACGAAAGCACAAAAGCACAAAAGCACGAAGGCACGAACGCACGAACAGCCCATGGATCCCAGAATCGATCTTTTCATCGAGAAGGCTGCCTTTCTGAAACAAGCGGGTTACACATTGATCGCGGTGGGTCTGATCTTCCTGACCTTTCTCGGCATGACACCCTCTGTTCAGGCTCCCTGGTTGGGATTTTACAGTTACCTCCTGATCGCGGTTGGAGGCATCGCGGTGGTTCTCTACAAGTGCACCGAAGCCCTGCAATATTCCCGCCTCAAGAAGCGCACAGCCTACTGTCTGGAATGTGGCTGGTTTGGGCGCGGCACCGACTGGTACCGTTATGAATGTTGCCCTGAATGTGATTCAGAGAGGGTCGACCTGCGTTAGAATTTGGGGACAGACTACTCATTCCCCAATTTCCGAAATTGGGGAATGAGTAGTCTGTCCCCAAATTTCCGTCCCCAAACTCTCAGTCTGTAATCAGGATGGCGGCGGCCACAACGGTCGTCCACAATCCATTTTTCTTCCCGATAGCGGACTGAGTCATGTTGGTTGTTTTGACGATTCGACCTGAAATTCTCCAGAGTTCCCTCTTGGCATCCCAGTCTTGATCGGGATCGAAATCCACTCCCAGGGTGGTTGCCAGCATCTCAGCAGCGAGATCTTCCGAATAATCTCCGGCTACTCTTTCTGTTTGGCCGTGACTGTGATGTTCACTGAGGTAGCCATAGAGGCTGGGGTCCCTGGGCATGGCGACTCCTACGGCTGCCGCAACCAGCCGGTTGGCTTCGTCGGTGGCCGCTTCGCTCATCACAGCAAAAACGATTTGGCCCTCTTGTAGCTTCTTTAATCCCTTGCTTTTCGAT
>JACZQQ010000245.1 GCA_022545645.1 Acidobacteriota bacterium
GCCTTTCGACATCGATCTCAGCCTTGATGGTGCACTCCCCACTGGTTCTGGCCACCGAGAGATCCTGTCCCTGATAATCGATGATGGCCGTCTGTCCTTCCCCCTCGTCATAAGGAAGATCGCCATCCAGCCAGTGCCCTCTTTTGACGGTGATAATGTAGACTTTGTTTTCCCATGCACGGGAACGAATGGCCCGATCCTTGGCCTGCGTATAGGCCAGATTTCCTCGGGGATTTCCGTCACAGTGAATCAGGATCTCCGCCCCATTCATGGCCAGACAGCGGGCCACTTCAGGAAAGTGGCAATCGTAACAGATAAAGCAACCCAGTTTGCCAATGGGAGTATCCACCACAGGAAACAACGCTTCGTCTCCGTGTCGTCTTACAAACTCATCCAGCACATCGTTGGGGAAAGCGTACCCCAGGCGCGCACAATGCTTCTTGTATCGAAGAATGACCTCTCCAGATGGATCCACAATAAATGTGGTGTCCCAATACCTCCCGGGCCACTCTTCATCGAACTCCCACACATTGGCAGCGATGTAACAGTTCAACTCCTTGGCTTTCTTTCCCAGAATTTGACTCTCTTTTCCGGGAATCCTTATTCCGATATCGATCCAGTCCTGAATACTACGTCCCGGGGTATAGCCCTGCAGGAAAAATTCCGGGAACACCACCAGTTTCGGCGACACACTCCACTCGGGCGACAACCGCCCTTCCAGTAGCGACAATGCATGCTCGAGGTTCTCCTCGATGGCCTCAATCCGAGGGGGCCCCTTTTTATCCCGGAATACCTGGCGGATATTGGACTGGATACCCATGATTTCATAGGGTTTTATCATTTCGCTGGCCTCCTTCATTGCTTGATGGCAAGATATATACCACAAAGTCGGGGATAGGCTGTTTCTGTTACCAACCTTGAGGAGGTATAAGCAATGTCAATCTCATTTCTAGGCCACCTGTCCGGTGGCAAAACAACGCGTCGTTTCTGGCTGGCTCAACTGGGAGCCCTGAGTTTAGGAACGGCGGCCTGTAGCCGGGGGACCAGCCAGGAAAGAGGACAGGAGACCGGGTCCGGGTCCGGGTCCGACCTGCAGCTGAGTTTCGCCTGCGTCGACAATTACGACCGCACACGCCCACTGCTGGACGGAACCGTCAAACCCGAAGGTATCGTTTTGCAGTCACGGGCGGAGGGTCCCGGAGCGCTGTTTCGACAGGTCGCCCAGCAGACCGACTTCGACATCTCCGAGATGTCCACCTCCACCTTCATGATTCTGACATCTCGCGGGGATGACCGTTACGTCGGTATTCCCGTTTACCCCTCGCGAAACTTTCGCCACGGATACGTTTTCATCAACCGCAACTCGGGCATTTCCCGCCCCGAAGATCTGGCCGGCAAACAGGTAGGGATGGTGGAGTACCAGACCACCGCCGCTCTCTGGCAACGCATCTTCCTGCAGGATGACTTTGGGATCAAGGCGAATCAAATTGAGTGGTCCGAGGGAGGTCTGAACACACCCGATGAACCGGAGCGCTTTCACGTCGACATGCCCTCCGACATTCATCTCAGTCGAATCGGCCCCGGCGAGACCTTGAGCCAGATGCTGGAAGAGGGAAAGCTGGACGCTCTGATCGGGCCGGCCGAGCCGGAATGCTTCCGAAGGGCCTCCCACATTGAGCGTTTGTTTCCGGATTACCGGAGTGTAGAAAAGGACTATTACAAACGAACCGGATTTTTTCCGATCATGCACCTGGTGGTCATCCGCAGGGAGATCTACCAGGAACATCCCTGGGTCGCCCAATCCCTCTTTGACGCATTTCAGTCGGCCCTGGCCACTCAGTTTGAGCGGATCCGGAACACTTCGGTCTTGGCATGCGCTTTGCCATGGCTGATGAGCGATCTGGAAGAGATCCAAGAGGTGTTCGGCGACGAACACTGGCCCTACGGAATCGCCAAGAATAAGGCTCTGCTGGAACGGATGACCCAGGCCTCCTTTGAACAGGGATTGTCGGCCAGAAAACTCGAGGTCGAAGAACTATTCGTTGAGGAAATGTGGGGGACCTGATCCGCAGAATCGGTGAGAATCGGTGACACCGATTCTCTTCGTGCGGTCGTGCAGTTGTGCTGTCGTCCGGTTGTGGCCCCCATCAGAACCGCAGTTGCCAAACGATTCGATCCCAAAAACAAATCCCACGGTGGAACACAAGATGACTGTCTCTCTTTTCTCTACCGCACGACCGCACAACAGCACGACCGCACAACAGCGCGAAGCGCGCTCCGCGCTACGACCAGAAGACGGAACGGTCGATCTGGGCAATGGAGGTTCGACCCGTCGAGGCCATCGTCATCTCCAGCTCTCTGCGCAGGATCTCCAGGACGCGGCTTACCCCGGGGGCTCCTCCGGCGGCCAATCCATAGCGATAGGGACGGCCAATCAGCACTGCTTTGGCTCCCAGCGCCAGAGCCTTAAAAATATCGGTGCCTCGCCGAATGCCCCCATCGATCAAAACGGGAATGCGCCCGTCCACCTTTTCCACAATTTCAGGCAATGCTTCGATGGTGGCCTGCGATGTATCCAGGTTACGCCCTCCGTGATTGGAGACGATCAGACCATCCACCCCTTCCTGAATGGCCCGCTCGGCATCCGCAGAATCGAGGATTCCCTTTAACAGCAACGGCACCTGGGTAAAGGAACGCAGCCACTCGATATCCTTCCAGGTGAGGTTGGGATCGCGGGATGTGCTGAAGATATCACTCTCAACGCTGGTCGATCTCTTCATGCCTTGCAAAAGGGGCAGACCTCTTCCACCGGATGGAAGTCCCCGCTGTCTCCCCCGGGTCTGGCGATTTCGAGGCCCGGTGGTGGCGGTATCGACCGTCACGCACAGGGCTGTGGCACCGGCGGCCTGGGCTCTGAGCACCAAATCGCGAGTAAAGGGTCGATCCCGCATGACATAGAGCTGGAACCAGATGGGCTGAGTGGCGACTTTAACAACCTCTTCTATGGCGGTGGAAGAGACCGTGCTGAGCACCATGGTGGCATTGGCATGGCCCGCACCCCGGGCGGTGGCCAACTCCCCATCGGGATGAGTCGAGCGGTGACCTCCGGTGGGCCCCAACAGGACGGGATAGGCAAGCTTCTGCCCGAACAGGATGGTACTGGTGTCGATCTGGGTGGGATCGATGAGAACTTTGGGGCGCAGACGAATCTTGTCAAACCCTTCACGATTCCAGCGAACCGTAATCTCATCGGCTGCCCCACCGACGATGTGAGCAAAGTGCCCTTCGGTGAGACGCTCCTTGGCCATCGCTTTTAGATCCCAGATATTTAACGCTTTATCCACACTACCGGGAATCGGGACATCGTCCTGGACCGCCGAGGCCAGCGGCTTGGCATTTGCCGGAAGCATGGAGACTCCCGCCAGAGCACCCGTTGACATGAGTATCTCTCTTCGCGTTGGCATAAATTTCTCTTTTTTATTGATTCATTGCAGATAGCGGTTCATGGGGCTGCCCTTCTCGAGCAGATATTCTTTCATCAACTTTATGATTTCAGCGGACCTGGGGCTCCGTCCTGCTGCCAGATCCAGTATAGGAGCTGCCGCCTTCAGGATCTTGGCATACTCCTCATCGGGCAGCGTCACAATGGTGACGCCGTGCTCCTTCTCAGCAGTCTCCAGCATCCCCTCCAGATTCCGGGTAATCGTTTCCACGTAGGACATCATGGCCTCCTCTGCAGCATCCTCCACAATCCTTTTCAAGTCATCGGAGAGGCTGTCATAGGCTTCCAGATTGACATAGATGTTCCCGGCTACCTGGCCCAGGGTTGGTCTGAGCAGGCCTTTCCCGACGTCCCAAAGATTGGTGGTGCCGATAACATAGGAGGGTACGATCAACCCATCGATGGTTCCCGTTTGCAACGCCATGTAGTGCTCGGCTGGAGCCAACGTGACCGGGACTGCGCCCAAATTCCTGATCAAATTGGGTTCAGCACCACTGCCTTTGATCTTCAGTCCCTTGATTTCCTCTACCCTATAGATAGGAGTTTTGGAAATCAGGGCCAAATGAG
>JACZQQ010000246.1 GCA_022545645.1 Acidobacteriota bacterium
GACTCATTCTTGGGGTTGATTACACATCCTAACCTTCCTACACTTCAGCTCTGATAACAACGCCAGAAGTTCAGGACAGATTTCTGGATACCTCTGATCTGTCTACAGATTCGTCTCCCGCTCGTTCCGCTCGATAAAGAGTCTCCTCAAATCTTCCAGGCCTATCTTCCCCTTCCCTTCCAATGCTTCTTCTTTTCGTCCTTTGTTCCACCAAGGAAAAATTTTTGCCATTTGCTTCTCATGATCTTTCTGATCATAAATCAACTCATCATCCAGACCATTCTTTCTCAAGAAATAGTGCAGTGCTTCACGAAGCAGTTCGGTTTTGGGGCAGTTTCTTTCTCGAGAGAGTCTGCTTAGAAGTTCAGTCTGATACTCGGTTAGGTATGAGTTGAAACGAGTGTATTTGAAGATTTTTGGGTTCATAAACATAATAAAAAAGAAATAAATATTAATAAACATACACATTTGGGCTTGTGTTCCGGTGTGTGTTTTTGCCCCCAAATTCTGCCGCCCATATGCCGCCACTTTTGGGGGTTAAAACATGGTAATTGTTGGTATGGCCGACTCACCAAAACCAGACCTAAATCATTGATATTGTTAAGCTTTGGTAAGTATTGGTAAACCCCTCATTTCGGTCTGCAAAACCTTTATTCGGCGGTTCGAATCCGCCCGCCGCCTCCACGCTTATCCTCTCTGGAAAATTGAGGTTGTCTTCCCTTCATCCACCTCATAGAATGTGGCAGATCACAAAGGCGATTCTGAAAACACTCTTCCTAACTACGAGGTAAGAGGAAACACATGAAACCCAATCGAGTCTCTCGGCGAAAGTTTATGCAAAGCGCGGCGGCGGCCTCGCTGGCGTTTGTTACTCCCAGAGTTGCCTGGGGGCAAACGTCGGCGGACGTCATTGTCATCGGCGCCGGAATGTCCGGTCTCAACGCCGCCCTGCTCCTTGAGGCGCAGGGGCTGGACGTCCGGATCCTGGAAGGACGCAATCGGATTGGTGGACGCGTCTATAGTCTGGGAAACGTTCCGGGCAACCCGGAAGCCGGCGCCAATGCGATTGTGGCGAAAAATGCCCTGGACGCGGCCAGACGGTACGGTGCTGAGCTCATTGATCGTTCGCAAAGACCGGGGATCAATAGGGAGAGATTGCTGGTGCTGGGCGGGAAGATTATCCCGCCCTCTGAATGGCCCGATTCACCCCTGAATCCCTTTCCCAAGGATCAGCGGGAGACGATGCCGTGGGGCTATGTTTCACCCCTTGTCTCAAAAAACAATCCGCTTAAGAATCTGGAAGATTGGGTGGATCCCGCCTATGCATCGCACGACATCTCGCTGCACACATTTTTGGAGCAACAGGGTGCCAACGACGGCATCATCCAGCTCGCGGTGGATACCAACTGTATTTACGACAGGTCGGCACACGATGTCTCCACGCTGATGCCTTTTCAGGGCGACATCAGGCGAAAATTTCGGCAGAAAGCTGGACGGATCAACTTCGTGGGCAA
Organism: Acidobacteriota bacterium; assembly: GCA_022545645.1. Classification (GTDB taxonomy): domain Bacteria; phylum Acidobacteriota; class UBA6911; order RPQK01; family JADFOI01; genus JADFOI01. The sequence goes on from JACZQQ010000246.1 coordinate 1,515, forward strand.
GGGAGGCAACCAGCGAGTGCCCGAAGCCATGGCCAGGGGCCTCAAGCGCCAGGTGATCATGCAAAAAACCGTCTCGGCTATTCGATCCGAAGCCGACGGTGTGGATGTCTATTGTTCTGACGGCACGCACTATCGGGCCCGTTTCGTGATTTGCTCTGTGCCCATCCCGGTTTTGCGGAATCTGCGGATTGATCCGGTGCTGACCGGAGTCCAGGAGCAGGCGGTCAAATCGATGTCCTACTCCCTTTGCACACAGATTCATATGACGGCGAAGCGGCCCTTTTGGGAGGATGATGGTCTGCCCCCTTACATGTGGACCGATGGTCTAGTAGGTACCGTCTCGCCCAGTCGCAACGGTCCTTCCCCGGATGAAGTCACCAGCATTGCCGCCCGGGGACGCGGATTGATGGCTACCTACCTGGATCGCCTGGGACCCGAAGGCGCCAAAGCCGCTGTCGTTGAGTACATCGAAAAGATCCGTCCCGCGGCCAAAGGCCAGCTCACGGCGCTGCATTTCCACTCCTGGCAGTTGGATCCCTTTGCAGGGGGTGCCGATTTCATGATTTGGGGACCGGGTGAAGTCACCGCATTTCATGGAAAGCTGTGGGAACGACACGGGCGCATCTCTTTCTGTGGAGAGCATACCGCCCTCCTCAGTTCCGGTCAGGGAGGAGCGCTGGAATCGGGCGAGCGCGCGGCCTCTGAAATCCTCGAGCGAGTTTAGGTCTCTCGACCACCCGTTGAGCCCCAGCAAGGACTAGAGCGTGACGTACCTTTCCAGCCTTGAGACCTCTTCCTCGCTGACGTACTTGCCGATCTCCCGCCGAAACTGCTCGATGCTGTCGTAGGGTCGGTACTCCTTGAACTCATGGAGCAGCCTGGGACCCACGCCCGGAATGGTGAGGATCTCCTCGTCGCTGGCCGTGTTGAGATTGATAGGGACAAAGACGTACTGCTCCAGCCGCGCCACTTCCTCTTCGTCCACGTACTTGCCGATCTCCCGTCGGAATTGGGCCATGGCCTGGTAGGGACGGTATTCCTCGAACTCGTGGGCCAGACGTGATCCCACCCCCGGAACCAGCAGGAAATCCTCCTCGGCAGTCGTATTCAGGTTCATGGGAACAAACAGCTGAACATAAAGCTCAACCAATTGCTCCTCACCCAGTGACTCGCTGAGAAAGGCATTCAGCTCCCTCATGCTCAAGAACGGGCGGCCTTGCAGGATCCCTTCCACCAGCGCCGAATCCAGGTGGGGTAGGGTCAGGAGCTCTTCCTGGCCCGCCCGGTTGGGGTTGATCACACCCGAGACACTTCCCTCCTGTTCTTGCGCCTGGCTCTCAATCTGCGCCTCGTCTTCCACCTTTTCGGTTACGGACCCAGCACAGCCGGTGAGACCGACCGCAAGAGGGAGCCACATCAACACCCTGCGCATCAATATTTTCTTTAAATTCATCATGATTTTCCTTTGTCGTCCGATGGTCCTCCCTTCGAGGAACCCAATTGTGGGTGCCGGATGGTGTAGACCCATCCCAGTAATCCGAGTTGAATCATTGTTCCCGGAGCAAGGGTCGGTGTTGCTCCCCGGATGGCCTCCCAAAAAAGCTCCAACCCTTTCAGAGAAGGATACATCTCCAGTTCGAACTCCGCATTCCCCTGATAGTGCAGGACAAGCCCGACCAGGCCACTCAACACGAAGAGGATCATGGTTCCCTGAAGCAGCCTGATGTTGCGGCGTCCCGGGTAAAACAGGCCCCAGGATAACACGAACAGGCCGATAGCGATCAGGACGAGTGGCACCCCTTGCCAAAAGCCGTCGGTGTGCTCCAACAAGAGCAATTCCACACCGGTGCCCAATAACCCCATGAGCAGGATGGCCATGAGAAACCAACGAATGGTCCCGAGGGTGGTGCTCATTAACGGCCGATTCTCAGCCATTTTCCCACTTTGTGCAAGGAGAGCTCCAGGGATCTACCCGCTTCACCCAAACCCCGCATCAGGCTTCGCCCAGCTTGATCGAAGGCAATGGACAGGGCACCCCCTGTCTCGGACTGTCCTTTCTCCAGTGCACCGATGGTCTTGTTGCCAGCCAAAAGCACGGCCTTGAATGGCGCTGGCAGTCCACCGACGAAAGCCTTTTCTTCCCCTTCCAACCGCTCCAGCCTCAGGCGGGTCGAACCCTCGAAGTCCCTTTTCATCTTCTCAGCAAGTGGCCAGGACCGGGATGCTGTCCAGACAGCCCCGTTCAAAGGAGCTCCCGGCTCACCCAGATTGATGATCTTACTCGGGGAAAAGGGAATCATCTGCTCACACCGGTCTCCGCCGCACCCGACTCTGTGACAGAGATCCTCGGTCAGGAAGGAGGCATGCTTGCCTGAGGAGATCCAGATGGTCACTGCCGGATCCTGGTCCGGAATGGCGTTTGACCTCGCTCCGTTGCTGGCATCGCAAAGGGTTCCTTCATGGGCTGCGGCATACCAGTAAAGAGCCTTCCAGCGGCTGGCGGCGGCCTTGGGACTGTCGGAGTGTACCAGCACCGATACATGCTCGGTG
>JACZQQ010000045.1 GCA_022545645.1 Acidobacteriota bacterium
CTGCCGCGACCGGGAGTTTGTCTTTCTGTGCCAGCTGAAGATCCTTATAGCAGTCAACCACTTCGTGAATGAAGAGAATGTCGTGTCCGTAACACATGTCCCCGTCGTTCTTGACCGCCTGGCTGGAAAGGGTTTTGAAGAGTTCCTCTTTCTTGCTGTCATCCATTCCCAGAATGGCGTAAACAGCCGTCGCCGAAGCATAGGGGTCGGTGTGGCTGATGACGCTTTTCAGCACATTGAAGGGTTCGAGGGGGCAGAGTTGGCGGGCCACTTCGTCCAGCCTCCGGTTCTGGTCCGTTTCACGACTTTTGGCGGAGGCTTGATTGAGCACCACCGCTGCGATCATCAGGGTAAAGGTTTTCTCTTCAGGCGTTTGATCGGTCCACTGGCGTATGCAGTAGGCAAGGTGAAATGCTCGCATAGGCCAGATCCAGTCTCCGATCCTCGAGTTCGAGAGTGCCTGGGCGGCTGCCAGGAGGAGTACTTCCTGGACAGACTCCAGGCTGGTTCCCGAGTCAGCCAGTTTTTCCAGCATCTGGAGAGATTCATCGGGCCCGTCGCTGAAAAGAAAGGCTGCTTCCGCCTCATCGTAACTCTCGCTGGTGATTCCGCCCTGGTTGGAGAGAAGGGAAGTGAGAACATCCGAACGACCCTGCTTGAGCACAATCAGGGAAAGTGAGTGATCCTGGGGTGCCACAATCAGGTAGTGCAGCGCCGGGCAGATGATCTGATCCAAATGGGTCCACTTCAGAGCCTCTGCCAGTCGCCAGGCCTGGAAGAGATAAAGGAACTTATGTCCTCCCTGAAAGATGTCAATTATGGCGTAGATTAGTGATTTGCGGCGAAAGAACTGTCGATCTTTCTCTTCTTTGAAGAATGGCTTGGCCCAGGCCATTGCCGCTTGGAAATCCCCGCCATCAGCGGTCTCCTGAAAGTGCTGCCACCGTTGTTCCCGATCGCCTTCACTCTTACCCTCGATGTCGTCGAGATTCAGTGGGGTCCGCTTTCTCTCTTTGGTGGCGAACCAGGATTGTTGAACCAGTGGTCGCCAGCGGCTGTCCTCAGGAAACGGAGATTGAGCCAGCAGGGAGGCTGCGATAAGACCGAAGAAGCTGTGGGGCACGGTGTCGTCATAGTAGTGTTCGTACAGACGTACAGGCAGATAGGCAGTAACTTCTTTGAGAAATTCGTCCTGGCTTCCATACTTCTCTTCCGCCTCTTTGAATAGAGGGACAAACTCCTTGATCTTTGTGGTGCGAAACAACTGCTCAAGAAAATCGCTCATTTGGCAATGATAAGAGATAACGGCTCGGATGACAAAGTGCAGTTCCGCAGAGTCACTCCTTCAATCCGATTACCAATTGTGTTTTCGAGGGATGTCTATTGTAAACTACGGGCAATGATAGAGCGCCGGAAGACCGTCACAGCCCAGGTAGGACAGGTTCCGATCGGTTCGGACCACCCCATCGTGATCCAGTCCATGACCAACACGGACACTGCAGATATCGAGGCCACCGTCGAGCAGAGCCGCCAGCTATTTCAAGCAGGGTCGGAATTGGTTCGAGTGACCGTGAACACGGAGGAGGCGGCTCAGGCGATCCCTGAGATCGTCGATCGCCTGGAGGGAGAGGGGCTTCAGGTCCCCATTATCGGAGACTTTCACTACAACGGACATCTCCTTCTGACACGATATCCGGAGTGCGCTCGTAAGCTGAGCAAGTACCGCATTAATCCCGGAAACGTCGGAATGGGAAAGCACCACGATGAGAATTTCAAACAGATGATCCAGGTGGCCCTTGAGAATGACAAGCCGATTCGGATCGGAGTGAACTGGGGCTCGCTGGATCAAAAGTTGCTGGCTCGATTGATGGACAGCAACGCCCAGCTTCCTGAACCCAAGGAGTCCGGTGAAGTTCTGATGGATGCGATGGTCCAGAGCGCCCTGGAATCGGCTGCTCTGGCCGAGGAGTACGGGCTGGCCCACCAGCGGATCGTTCTCAGTGCTAAGGTTTCCGCAGCTCCCGATCTCATTCAAGTGTATCGCCACTTGGCTTCGATCTGCGACTATCCCTTACACCTGGGTCTTACAGAAGCTGGTATGGGAACCCGGGGGGTGGTGGTCAGTACTTCCGCCCTCTCCATTTTGCTGCAGGAAGGGATCGGAGATACCCTTCGGGTCTCCCTGACGCCTCAGCCGGGTGGAGACCGAACGGAAGAGGTTTTCGTCGCTCAACAGATTCTCCAATCCCTGAACATCCGCAGCTTTGCTCCCCAGGTCAGTGCCTGTCCCGGTTGTGGCAGAACCACCAGCACCTTCTTTCAAGAACTGACTGAAGACATTCAGCAGCATGTCAAAGAAAAAATGGCGCTTTGGAGAGAAGTTCATCCGGGGGTGGAGGATCTGAAGGTGGCTGTGATGGGTTGCGTGGTCAATGGACCGGGTGAGTCCAAACACGCGGACATCGGCATCTCCTTGCCCGGCACCGGTGAATCGCCCAAGGCTCCCGTCTACGTGGATGGACGACATCTGACCACGCTCAAGGGTTCAAACATCGCGCAGGAGTTTATCGAGATCCTGGAAAAGTACGTGAAGGAACGCTATAAGGAGAACGAAGTTAGGAGAGAGTAGGTCATATCGGCGGTCTGTGGTCTGCAGTCAGTGGTCTGTGGTCTGCTGTCTTCTTTTGAATCATGATTCAAGTAGAGCATCTCACCAAGCGATACGGATCGCACACCGCCGTTGAGGATGTGAGCTTCGAGGTCCGGAAAGGGGAAATTCTGGGCTTTCTGGGTCCCAACGGGGCGGGGAAAACGACCACCATGCGCATCCTCTCTGGCTTCTTTCCGGCAACGGAAGGAAGGGCGGTTGTGGCTGGCTTTGATGTTTTCAAGCAGCCGCTGGAAGTGAAGCGGCGAGTGGGCTATTTACCCGAAAATCCTCCCCTCTATGGGGAGATGTCCGTGAATGCCTATCTTCGATTTGTGGCCAATATCAAGGGCGTCGATCGAGCTCAGGTGGGCTCTCGGCTGGAGGAGGTCAAGATCCGTTGTGGATTAGGGGAAGAGGGTCCTCGTCTCATCAAGCAACTTTCCAAGGGATACAGGCAGCGGGTGGGATTGGCCCAGGCCCTCATCCATGATCCGGAGATCCTGATCCTGGATGAACCCACCATTGGCCTGGATCCCCGACAGATCATTGAAGTGCGAGAGCTGATCAAGAGTCTGGCTGGAAACCACACCGTCATTCTTTCCACCCACATCCTGCCCGAAGTCAGCATGACCTGCCAGCGCGTGATCATCATCAACAATGGAAAAATTGTGGCCGTGGACACACCGGAAAACTTAACCGGTCAGCTGGCGGGGGGAGAAACTATCGAGTTGGAAATCGGAGGTTCGGTGGACAATATTGTCGCTCTCCTGGAGGAGATTCCTGATGTGAAGAGTGTCTCTGTAGGTGAGCCGCGAAAGGACCATAGCCCTGTGTTGGTCGAGACCGAGGGAGCAAAGACTGTTCGTCACCTGATTGCCCAAAAAGTGATTGGCTCGGGTCTCGAGTTGTACCAGTTGAGGACCCGGAGTATCAGTCTGGAGGAAGTGTTTGTCCAGTTGACCACCGAAGAGGAGGCAAAAGAAGAAGCGGTCGAGGGGAAAGTGGAATGAGAAATTTCCTGGCCATGATGAACAAAGAGCTGCACAACCTGTTTGTGAGTCCCATCGCCTATGTGCTCGTCGGAGTCTTCTTCGCTTTGACCGGATATTTTTTCTACATGATCCTGGTCAATGTCATTGAATTTACCATGCAGCAAGTCTTCCAGGCCCAGCAGTTTGGTACCTCAACACCTCCCTTTGATGCCAGCGCCGCGGTCATGCGGGGTTTCTTCAGCGTCTTAAGCACCCTTCTCTTGTTCCTGGTACCGGTGATGACGATGGGTGTATTGGCCGAAGAAAAAAAGCGGGGGACGATCGAACTTCTTTTGACTTCTCCTTTGACCCACCTTCAGCTGATTTTGGGTAAATTCGCAGCCCTGGTCGTGCTGCTTCTGGTGATGTTGGTTCCCACCATGTTCAACTCCCTGCTCCTTTACTTTCTGAGTGAACCCGCGCCACCTCTGGCTACCATGATGGTCGGCTACTTAGGGGCTTTTCTTTTGGGAGGAGCGCTGCTGGCCACCGGCTTGTTTGTTTCTTCCCTGACGGAAAATCAGATTGTTGCCGCGGTGATCACCTTCGGGGTCTTCATTGTCTTGTGGGTGATCGATGCTACAGCGGGTACGGGAACGACCCTGACCAGTGAGACGATTCGCTATCTCTCCATCCTCAACCACTATGACGATTTCACCAAGGGAGTCCTGGACTCTCAGCACCTGGTCTTTTACCTCTCTTTTATTTTTCTGGGACTTTTCTTGACGTCCGTATCTTTGGATTCAAGCAACTGGAGGCAGTGAATGTTTCGAAAGGTCGTTGAGGGTTTTGTTCAAGCTGGAGTGGCGGCTTTATTTTTAGCCTTCGTTGTTTACTCGGTCCAGGGACAGTGGGACTGGAGAGCGCAGACGCTGTTTTACGCAGGTCTTGCCCTGCTGTTGACCTATGGGATCACTCATTTTTCCGAAATCCGGGCATCTTTGGGAACACGGAGGGTCCGTTACGGAGGCACTGCCGGTCTGTCCGTCTCACTGGTGCTGGGAATTCTGGTCCTGGTGAATGTTTTGAACTTTCGCTATCACAGCCGCCTTGACCTGACGGAAAATCAACTTTATTCCATTTCCGAGCAAAGTCGAAAAGTGGTGGAGAATCTGGAGACCGAAATTCAAATCATCGGATTTTTCCGTGGGGAAGCGGGACGCCTGGGTTTTGAGGATCTGGTGAAACAGTACCGCGATGTTTCGTCGAAGGTCGGGTACGAACTGGTGGATCCGGAAGAAGAGCCGGGCCGGGCCGCCCAGTATGAGATTTCGATCCATGCTCAGGTGGTGATTCTGAATGGGCCGAAAAGGGAAATAATCGACAACGCAGACGAGCAAAAGATCACCAACGCCATCATCAAGATCACCCGTGAAGAAGAAAAAGTGATCTACTTCCTTCAGGGTCACGGAGAGCGTGGTCTCGACAACGTCGAGGCTGAAGGGTTTTCCACAGCCGGCGAGGAGATCGAAAAACTGAACTATCGGATTGAAACCTACAACCTGGCTCAAGAGAACTCACTACCTGAAAACGCTACGGTTATTGCCTCGGTGGGGCCCAAGATGAATTTTCTCGCCACCGAAGTCGCTTTATTGAAGAGCTTCCTGGAAGAGGGAGGCAAATTTCTTCTGTTGGTGGATCCTCAGACCGAATTTCAGATGAATGACTTTCTGGCCGAGTATGGCCTGGGTCTGGGAGACAAGGTGGTGATCGATGCCAGCGGAATTGGTCAGATCTTTGGGCTGGGTGCGGCGGCACCGCTGGTGGCGGCATATGCAGACCACCCCATGACTCGGGAGTTGAATAAGGCGATGACGTTTTTCCCCATGGCTCAAAACGTAACCACTTCGTCGAGCGTACTCGATTACCGGACCACCGAGCTGCTTTCGACTTCCCCCAATAGCTGGGCGGAGAGCAATCTGAAAGATGGGCAAGCCGCCTTTGACGAGGGTCAGGATGTCGAAGGGCCGGTTCACTTGGCTGCTGTAGCAACCAAGTCGATAGAAACAAAGGGCGAGGAGGAATCCGAGGGAGAAGGAGCCGCAGAAGGAGAGGAAGAGGTCAGTGAGGGTGAGGGGGCTGCTCCCACTCCACGGGAAGCTCGATTGGTCTTGTTTGGCGATTCAGACTTTGCCAGCAATGCCTACTTCAACAGTGTGGCCAACGGAGACCTGCTTCTGATGACCATCGGCTGGTTGGCGGAAGAGGCTGATCTCATAGCCATTCGACCCAGAGATGTGGAAGATCGCCGGATTAACGTGACTTTCACCCAGTCAAGGTTGATTTTCTGGGGCACGGTGGTGCTGTTTCCTCTAGCCACACTGATTTTCGGAACCACGATCTGGCTCCGTAGAAGATAGCTATGAGAAATTCTAAATTTCAAATTCCAAATTCTAAACCACAGCCGGCAGACCGGCTGAAATCCCAAATCCTAAATCCCAAATCCCAAACTAGAAACTGTCCACCAAGGCGGGGTAACTTCATGATTTGTTTATGATTTGGGATTTAGGATTTGGAATTTGTTTCGGATATAGGATTTCTCTCCGTTGAGTTGAGTTTCTACACTATGAAGAAGGTTGGAGTCCTTTTCATCATTTTCCTTGCCCTGGCTGCTTTCGTCTACTTTTACGAGATTGTGGGCGAAGGCGAAAGAGAGGAAGCCCGAAGCTTGGAAGAAAGCCTCCTTCGCACCCGGCAGGAGGAGATTACGGCTGTGGAAATCCTGCAACCCCAGCAAGAGGGAATCCTATTGAGGAAGGAGGAGGGTGACTGGATGCTTGAACGTCCGGTGAAAACCTCCGCTGATAACAGCACCGTCGACGTGCTCCTTCGCGACCTGACCCGGGCCGTTCGAGACCGCACCTTCTCTGAAGGGGGAGCACGGCTCGAGGAATATGGGCTCCATGAGCCGCCCATGACCTTAAGGATTCAGGCCAACGGGAAGGAACACACGTTGCTCATTGGGAACAAGGATTTTACGGGAAGTCATGTCTACGTCCAGTTTCAAGGAGAGCCTGAGGTGTTCCTCACCTCCCAGGTCCTCTTCTCGACTGCAGGCAAGGAGCTCATGGAGTGGCGCGACAAGAGGGTGCTGGTCATTGATCGAGACAAGATTCAGGTCATCGAAGTCATCAACTCCTCCAACACGATTCGAATCATCCGGCAGGATGAGGAGTGGCACCTGGAAGCCCCGATTCAGGAGCACGCCGATCAGAATGCGGTCAGCAGTCTGCTCTCGACCGTCGAGTTTGGTGAAGCTCAAGAGTTTGTATCGGACGAGGCCCAAGAGTTGAAATCTTACGGTTTGGATCCGCCCGCAGCCGCGATACGGGTTCAACATGAGGAAGAAGAGGGTTGGCGAGTACTGGAGCTGGGCCAGCAAAAGGGGGAACTCACTCTGGCTCGAAATCCCGAGCGTGCTTCCGTGTTCACCGTCAGCCAGGAGATTCGAGACAAACTCAGCCAGGATGTCCTGGCCTTTCGGGACAAGAGCGTGCTGGATGTTGAGCAGAATCAGATTGCCCGGATTGTGATCCACAGGAAAGAGGATGAAGAGATTGCTCTAAGATATGAGGACTACACATGGATTGTGGAGTCCCCAGATGCGCAGAAGGATCAAGAGGCCCTCGCTTATAAATTCTGGTATCCCATCACCGAGATCCGATTTTTGTCGATCCAGGATGAGGAATCGGATCTCATGAACTTTCCGGAGCCGGATGTGGAAGTCATCGTTACCCTTAACGATGGGTCCCAGCGCACTTTCGTTTTCGCGGCCAACGGCGATCGGTATTGGGCTCGCAAGGTGGAATCCGCACGGCAGGGGACCATCTCCCAAGAGGACTTTGAAAAGCTGCAATTCAAGATTGAGGATATGTTTTAGCCGGGACAGATTGGATGGCCCCGTTTCGTAGTCAGTCGCAGTCAGAGCCGCAGGTTTCTAGAAGCTGTCGTAAAATCCCGCTTGATTTTGATTAGGGCCTGTAGGGGCGCACGGCTGTGCGCCCAGAAACACTGATTTATCAAGGGCTTATAGGGCGCACGGCCGTGCGCCCCTACACAAAATACCAGGGTTAGTCGACTCTTGAGACAGTCTCAGACGTGCGCCCCTAGGCAACGAACCTGGACTGACTTTTGCGACACTCTCCTTAACCTGTGGGCCAGCCTGCATTTCCCTGAGGGGCAGCGGTTAGAGATAATAGGGGGCGTGGTGATTGTCATTGTGAGCCTGCTGATCTCTGTGGTCTTTGCACTGGGCGGCGGCTTGGTTTGGCTGGTAGCACGAGCTTTCAGGATTCGAAGCGCCGGTTGGAAGATTTTCAAAGGAACTCTTTTTTCCCTGGTGTTGTTTCTGCCCGTGTTTGGTTTTTTGATCACCCCGGTGCTTCTCTCCTACTGGGTGACCGGTTTTGGCACCCGGCCTCCCGAGCGTCGTTTGACCGATACTCCGGCTGATTACGGAAACGACTTTATCGATGTCGAATTCCCAAGCCGAGATGGATTAATGCTGCGGGGTTGGTTGATGAAGGGAGAGGAATCGAAGGCGACCCTCATCTTCGGACACGGGCTCTTTCGTAGCCGGCGAGAGGGCCTTGAAAGGGGCTCTGCCCTCAACAAGAAAGGGTTTTCAGTTCTGCTGTTCGATTTTCGCAATCACGGGGAAAGTGATCTAAAGTCCACCTCTCTTGGATTTCTGGAGCGGCTGGATGTTCTGGGGGCCTATGATTTTTTGAAAGAGAAGAGAGAAAGGCGACGCTTTGTCCTGCTCGGTGTTTCCATGGGTGCAGTGACGGTCATCCATGCAGCGGGGGACTTCCAGCAGGACCTTGAGGCGATCATTGCCGATAGTCCCTTTCAGAGTTTGAATGAAACCGTCGCCCACCATACAGGGATGTTAACCTTGCCCTCCTTTCCCTTTGCCAATCTCTTCATATGGAATTTCACTCGAATCACCCAGTATGAAGCAGAGGACCTGAACACCCTTGAGGCTCTTCGAAGGTTGGACGAGATTCCAGTTCTATTGATTTACGGCAAAGAGGATCGCCGCCTGCCCCCGTCAGGCATCCAGAACATCTTTGATGCCATTCCATCGGCAAAGAAAAAACTCGTCGTCTTTGAAAATGCCACCCATGGAGCAGCCTACCGGGTGAATCCGACCTTGTACTTGAACACGGTTTTGGAGTTCCTGGGGGTAACGGCATTGTGAGTTTCAAGGGCGCGGACCATCGATATCGTTTGCTGGTCCTGGGACTCTTCACAGCATCCGGGTTTACTGCACTCATCTACCAGACGCTCTGGACCCGCTACTTCAAACTGGTCTTTGGCAGTACTTCACTGGCGGTCACCACAGTAGTGTGCACTTTCATGGCAGGCTTGGCCCTGGGAAGTTACTTTTTCGGGAAAGGCGTCGATCGATATCCACGACCACTGCGGCTTTACGGCATGATGGAGGTGGCTATCGGAGTCTATGCTCTGATGTTTCCTCTCTTTTATTGGATTCTCGGGGCTTTTCCCCTGGAGCTCTTCCTGCCGGGAGAAGACAGCTTTCTTGCGAAAAGTCTCCTGCGCTTCCTTCTCACCTTGGTGCTGTTGATTGTTCCCACCTCTTTGATGGGAGGTACCTTTCCCGTTATCTGCAAGTTCTTTCTGCTGGGAGCAAAGCACCGGGGTGCTTGGGCGGGACGTCTCTATTCCCTCAACACATTCGGCGGTATATTCGGGGTGATTTGCGGCGGGCTGTTTTTTCCCATTTGGTTCGGGATTGGTTCCAGCCTGTTGATGGCTGGTTTGCTGAATATCCTTATAGGTGTCCTCTCGATCGGTGCCAGCCGGAGAATTGAGCAGGAAACTGGCCAACAGCAGAAACTCGAAGAGATACCGGCAATAACGCCTTCAAAGTATCTCAGGCTCTTGTCTGCAGCGCTTCTGCTTTCCGGCATGACCGCCCTCTCCTACGAAATTCTCTGGGTTCGCATGCTGGGCGTCATTCTCGGTAGTTCCATCTACGCCTTCACTCTGATCCTGGCCATCTACTTGACCGGCATAGCGCTTGGAAGTCGTTTATATGCCCATTACTTTGGGCGAGGTCGTGTCAGCGTCTTCCTGTTTGCCATTTTGGAATTGTCCATCGGATCTCTGGCCCTCTTAACCTTTCCTCTGGTCAACGAGCTCCCTTACTGGACTGCCCGCTATATCAACCCTCTTAATTTCTCTTTTCTGGCAACCCAGTTCCTTCACTCGGGTGTCATCGGCGCCCTGATTTTAACGGCAGCCGTGATGATGGGAGCCACCATCCCCTGTGCCATTCAAATCGTTACCGCCGACGAGCGGAATCTTGGCTACAGACTCGGGGTTCTCTACAGTATGAACACAGTGGGCGCCATCATCGGGGCTTTCCTGACCGGTTTTTTCCTGATCCCATGGGTAGGAATCAACTCGAGCTTTCTCCTCATGGCCGTCATCAACGTGGGGGTAGGCCTGGCCGTGGTGCTGGCTGGAGATTCGAGCCTGAGGCAACGCATCTTCTATGGCGCCTGTGGAGTGGGCTTTTCCGTTTTTCTACTTGTGATTCCCCCTGTGACCGAACGGAGTCTGAGCGTCGGCGTTTTCCTGGTTCCTGACCGATACAGTGGGCGACTCTACAATCGAGAAGTTTTCGAGCATCTTTGGGATCGTGATCGGATCCTGTTTTATCGAGACGGCCTTGCCGCGACAGTGACTGTTCTGGAGGGTCCTGCAAACCGCTACCTGATCGTTAATGGAAAGACGGATGGTTCCAACGAGCTTTTCGACATGTCGACTCAGACCATGCTTGCCTATACTCCCTTGATGCTCCATGAAAGCCCCCAGGAAGTGCTGGTAATCGGTCTTGGAACCGGCGTGACCGCTAGTTCTGTCCTGGACTTTCCCGTCAAGGCGGTGACCCAGATTGAAATTGAAGCAGCGGTCCTGGAGGCTGCCCATTACTTTGAAGCCGAGAACCGTAGCGTCTTAAAGGACCCGAAGCTCAACCTGGTCATTGAAGACGGCAGGAACTATCTCTTGTCACACCAGAAGAAATTCGATGTGATCATCTCGGAGCCGTCTAATCCTTGGATGTCGGGCGTGGCAAGCCTTTTTTCGCAGGAGCACTTCACGGTGATGAGAGACCGGTTGGATGCCGGAGGCATCGCCTGTCAGTGGTTACAGCTTTACTCCCTGCGGCCGGAGGACATCCGAATGGTGGTGCGAACCTTCCACTCCGTTTTTCCTGAGGTCCACATCTTTCAGACTTCTCCTGGTGACATTCTTCTGCTGGGCTCGAAAGATCAACTATCCATTGACCCGGACCGGATCGTTGCCTTGTTCGATGAAAATCCGCACATGGGTGAGCGGCTTCAGGAGATTCAGCTGCCCAACCCCTTGGTTTTTCTCGAGTGGGCTTACCGCCTGGACAGGGAGGGTGTTAGCATTTTCTTGGGAGAGGGACGGATGATCCACACCGACGATCGACCTTTTCTTGAGCTTTCAGCACCCAGAACCCTCCATGAATCCTACTTCCGTGGGATTCTCCAGGAATTCCTTCCACTCACACCCCCCTCGCCGGTGGAGGGTTACTTTGTCGATCCAGAAGCCTTAGGGAGACATTATCTGGACACCGCGCTCGTCTCCCGACTTCATAAGGATTCCGCCAGGGAGAGTTTCTATTTCAAGAAGGCAGTCGTGACGGCCCCTGAAGACCCGGCAGTTCAGTTGGAACTAGCGGCCAGGGACTTCGGAGAAAATCGAGTGGATGCGGCTATTTGGAGAGCTGAAGCTGTCCTGAGAGCCTATCCGCAACATCGAGAAGCCGCCTTCTATCTGGCCAGACTCCACTTCGTACAGAAAAGCTGGGAAAAGATGCCGGAGCTGCTGGGGCAACTCCTGGACGGATCAGATACAGCAGCCGTGTGGAGTCGATTGCGTTTGGCCGAGTCACAAAGTCAACCCCAAGAGCAACTGCAATGGTTGGAGAATGCCTATCAGATTGATCCTGAATCCTTGGAAGTTCTTTTTGCCCTGGCCAACTACTATCGAATGCAGGGAGATCGGCTCCTGGAGGCGAAGTACCTGGCACGCCTCCTGAAAGTTGAGCCAACCCAATACACGGCTAATTTACGCCTGGGTGAATTGGCCCTGGAGCGGGAAGAGTTACAGGAGGCCAGGAATCAGTTTCTGACGGCCATCGCCGTTCAACCAGACGATCCCCAGGCCCACGTGTTGCTGGCCCAAACCTATCTGGCTTTGGGGAGGCCTGAATGGGCAAATCTGGAGTATCGAAAATCTCTCTCTCTTCGTTAGCCCGGGTTATGGACAGGCTTCTAGCCGGCTAAAAACCGCATGCAAACCTCATCGGCCATCAGTCTCCCTTGCCGGGTGAGCTGGACGCGGTCTCCCGCTTGAGTGATGAAGTCGTGGGTACTCAGAAGCTCCAGGGTCTGAGAGAAGAGGGAAGCGACATCAAAGTGATAGTGGGTTGAGAGGGACGACAGCGAGATCCCTTCACTGGTGCGCAGGCGAAGCATGATCTCTTCTCCTAAAGCCTCACGATCCTCAAGGGCTTCCTCACTGGCCCGGCTGACCCGACCGGAGGCAGCCGTTCGCGCGTACTCTCGCAGGTTGCCCGTGTTCGTCCAGCGAAGGCCGTCTATGAAGGAGGCGGCGCTGACTCCAAAACCGAGGTAAGGTTCATTGCGCCAATAGATGAGATTGTGAGCGCACTGCCGTCCGGGCCGAGAGTAATTGGAGATTTCATACTGGCTGTAGCCGGCCGCCCGGGTTCGGTCCATGGCCAGTTCGTACATGTCAGCGGAAAGGTCCTCGTCCACTTCGCGCAGTTCGCCTCTGGCGTGGCGGTTGCCGAACTCGGTCCCGGGTTCGATGGTGAGATTGTAGAGTGAGAGATGCTCGGGCGAGAGGGTCAGAGCCTCGGACACATCGGCTTCCCATTCTTGCAAGGTCTGTCGTGGCAGGCCAAAGATCAAATCCAGATTCACGTTGTCACACCCCGCCTCCCGCAGCCACCGGTAGGCCGATTTTGCCTCGGCTGAGTCATGGACTCGCCCCAGGGCTTTCAGGTGATGATCGTGAAAGGACTGCACACCCAGGCTAATTCGGTTGAATCCCATTTGGCCCAGTGCCGCAAAAAAGGTGCGCGTTGCCGTACCCGGGTTGCATTCGATGCTCCACTCAGCCTTCTCCTTCACTCGGAAGGTCTGCCGAAGGTCCTGGACCAGTGTGCCCAGTTCAGCGATCGAGAGTTCGGAAGGCGTTCCCCCTCCGAAAAATACGGTCTTGGCCTCGAAGCCTCTCCAGGGAGAATGGATGATCTCCTGCCTGAGCGCTTCGAGATAATCCCGCCGGGCCGTCTGGCTCAGTGGGCCCGAGTTGAAATCACAGTAGTAGCATTTGCGCACGCAGAAGGGGATGTGGAGGTAGATTCCTAATTCGTGCATTCGTGCTTTCGTGCGTTCGTGCTGTCGGGCAATCGTGCCGTCGTGCGGTCGTGCTTTCGTGCGGTTCATCTCCAGGTGACTCACTCCTGTCTCCTCATTCATCTCCTACTCGAAGCACACTTAGAAAAGCCTCCTGTGGGATTTCCACCTGGCCGACCGATTTCATGCGGCGCTTTCCTTTCTTTTGTTTTTCCAGAAGTTTGCGTTTACGAGTGACGTCTCCTCCGTAGCACTTGGCCAACACATTCTTCCGTTGTGCTTGCACCTTCTCAGCTGCGATGACCCGGGAACCCAAGGAGGCCTGAATTCGAATTTCGAACAGCTGTCGAGGCAACACCTCCTTCAACCGCTTCACCAAAGCCTTGCCTCGTGGATAGGCCTTGTCCCGATGGCTGATGAAACTCAGCGCATCCACAGATTCACCATTGACGGCGATGTCCAGTTTGACGAGTTTGCTATCCCGGTAAGTGAGGAAGTCGTAGTCGAAGGAAGCGTAGCCGCGAGTCCGGCTCTTCAGCCCATCGAAAAAATCAAAAAGGATTTCGCTCAGTGGCAGCTCGTAGGTCAACACGACGCGGGTGGTGGTGGTGTGATGCATGGAGCGAAAGACGCAGCGCCGCTCCGTACACAGCTCCATGCAGGCACCGACGTAGTCGGTTGGGGTCACGATGGTAGCCAACACGTAAGGTTCTGCTACTTTTGAGATTTTACCCGTGGAAGGCCATTTGGTGGGATTGTCCACCGAGAGAACGGACCCATCGGTGAGGGTGATCTGGTAGACCACCGAGGGGGAAGTGGCAATGAGCTCCAGATCGAACTCTCGCTCCAGCCGTTCCTGAACGATCTCACTGTGCAGCAGGCCCAGAAATCCGCATCGAAAACCGAATCCTAAAGCGGCCGAGGTTTCGGGCTCGAAGGAGAGGGCTCCGTCGTTCAGTTGCAGCCGTAAGAGGGCTTCTTTCAGATCCGGGAACTGGTCACTGTCCACTGGATAGAGGCCGTAAAAGACCATGGGCTTGACCTGCTTGTATCCCGGGAGAGCTTCCTCGGCGGGTTGGTTGGCGTCTGTCACGGTATCGCCCACCCGGCACTTGTCGATTTCCTTGATTCCAGCGTGCACGAATCCGACCTGACCGGCCTGCAAAGCCTTGGTTGAGCGCATGTCGGGTGCAAATACTCCCACCCCGCTGACCTCGGCTTCGTGGCCCGACGCCATCATGCGGATCTGCATTCCCGGCTCCAGGACACCATCCACGACTCTCACGGAAGCGATAATCCCGACATACTGGTCAAAATGGCTGTCGAAGATCAACGCACGCAGAGGCCCTTTGGGGTTGCCGCTGGGGGGAGGAATTCGTTTCACAATGGCTTGGATGATTTCCTCAATTCCCAATCCCAGTTTAGCCCTGGCCAAAAGACTTTCTGAGGCCTGGATCATCAGCGTTTCTTCGATTTCCCCTT
>JACZQQ010000247.1 GCA_022545645.1 Acidobacteriota bacterium
GACATGGGAACTCATCAGGTGGGGCGGTCCCATGAATGCGACTTCCCGGAATCAGTCCTGTCCCTTCCCATCTGCACAGCCCCCACCTTCCCTATTTCCGGAAACAGCCAGGAGATCGACAACCGGGTCAAAGAGACCCTGCGCAAGGCGCTCTCGGTCTACGACATTTTCGAAGAAGTGCTGGAGCAGTTGCAGCCCACCCACATCATTACTCAATCCCAATGCGATGTGTGTGCCGTCAGTTTAAGGGAAGTGGAAGAGGCGGTGGGAAAAAGACTGTCCTGCCAACCCACAGTTGTTTCCCTGCAGCCCGATGGACTGGAGGACGTCTGGAAGGACATCGGCTTGGTGGCGGATAGGCTGGGTATCCAAGCCAAGGGCGAGGAACTGGTCGGCAACCTGAAGCAACAGATGGATCGCATCTCCAGCCAGGCTCAGGCCACTTCCAAACGGCCCCGGGTGGCCTGTATCGAATGGCTGGAACCCCTGATGGCAGCGGGAAACTGGATGCCGGAACTGGTGGAAATGGCTGGAGCAGAGAATCTGTTGGGAGAAGCCGGCCAGCATTCCTCATGGATGAGTTGGGAGGACCTGTTCCAGAGCGATCCCGACATCCTGGTGGTCTTGCCCTGCGGCTTCGATATGAAGCGTACCCGGGAAGAAATGTACTGGCTCACCGATCGATCGGAATGGAGTTCCTTAAAAGCTGTCAAGAGCGGCCGCATTTATCTAACCGACGGAAATCAATACTTCAATCGTCCCGGCCCCCGTCTCGTGGAGTCGCTGCAGATCCTCGCCGAGATCATTCATCCTGAGGTGTTTGATACCGATTTCGAGGGTATCGGTTGGCAACGGTTTAAAGAGCGGCTTTAAGGGAGGGGATGAGCCTCTCGGCCAACTGCAAGGTTTGCTCCTCTTCTTCACCCACCAGGTAGACGAAGTAGCCTGGCGTCTCCAGACCGGCCAGCGTCACCAGCTCCTGCTCTTGCTGAAGAAGGATGACTCTCACGCCGTCCAGAGTTCTCTCCGGCTCATTCCCTTGAAGAGCCAGGTGCTCCAGGTTCGACCTTCCTTCCAGAATCACCGATATCTGCCCGCCTTGCCCCTCAAACACATAGTGAATCAGGTCCACCTCACCCACACGGCAAAATCTTGTCTCCAGGAGACGATAGGAATCACCCATTTCCTGGAGAACTGTCTCAATACGGGTCAGAACAGAATCCAGTGGCAACACGGCTTCTGGAGGAGTCTGATGGCCGGAACAGTTCAAATGGTCACCGACGATCCCATCATAGTGGGCTTGGGCAATCAGGGTTCCTGAGTTGGGGCCGAGCCAGAACAACAGCAAGACGCCTAAACCGAGGGTCATAAGGAGGAGCGCTGCCACCCGCAGAAGAAATGCAGGTACAGTGCTGGCCCTTGTTTCCAGCCCATCCATGATTTTCTTCTCGAGGTCAGGCGGCACCGGCTGGGAACTCCAGCCTTGGTTCAAGGCCCGGCGCGCTCTGAGTCGTGACTTCTCTTCCTGGCGGCAGGTCGAACAACTCTCCAGATGCAACAAAATTTCCTGGCTGCTTTCAACCGTCAACTCCCCTGCCAGAAAGTGATCCATGAGCTTCTGAACATGCCTGCATTCTTTGGACTTAAATCCACTCACCTGTTTCATGCACTCTCCCTAGATTCTTCCAAGAATTTCTCACGAAAGAGACTTCGTGCCCGGTTCAAACGCGACATAACCGTTCCCATCGGCAGTTTGAGCATTCGAGCGATCTCACGATACCGAAACTCTTCGATGTCCGCCAAAACCAGCACCGTTTGATAATGCACCGGAAGGGACTGGAGGATCCTCAACACTTCTCCGCCTTCAACGTTTTTTTGAAAATCGGGTTGCACCGCCAATAGCCCTTCGGGAACCTCATCAATATCCACGGGTTTCCACCAACGTGCCTGCCGCAATTGCTTATTGCGAAGCCGAAACAGGATCCGGAAAAGCCAGGCCTTACAATCGGTACCGGGGTTATAGCCCTGGAAGGACTTCCAGGCTTGCTGGTAGGTCTCCTGTACCAGATCTTCGGCTAAATCCTTTTTCTGAGTCATACTCAAAGAAACTCGATAAAGGGACTGCATATGGGGCACCGCTTCCTCAAGAAATTGGGCCTTCTCTTTTCGACTCCGATTCAGCTTCACGCTTCCGTCATTGAGGAGCTGGAACACCGTTATCGGGAACTTGCAGCAAACCTGCCAACTTCTCCCGATGGATCAGGAGCTTTCGTCCCTGGTAACGGATCCACTCCTTCCTCTTGAATTTTGACATCATCATGGACACATGGGGTCGATTCCCCCCCACCAATTGAGCCAGTTGCTCGTGGGAGAGTGAAATCTTGAGCTTGATCATATCCTCATTTCCCAAGAGAGGCTTGCCATGTCTTTCAGCCAAGCTGAGGAGTACTTTGGCCAGTCGAGACTCGGTGTCCAGAAAACTGTGGGACTTGATGTCTTCCCGAGCTTCAAGCAGTCTCTGGCTCAAAATCTTCGCATAATTGAGAGCGATGGCCACCCTCTGCTGAATCAGCATCATAAACTGCTCAAGCGAGATAATCGATACCCAGGACTCCTCGTGAGCGGTAGCCCGAGCCTCGAAATGTTCCTTGGGCCCCAGCAGGTTTTCTCCCAGAATGCCACTCGTATAAATAGCCAGGATCTTCTCCCGATCATCGGGGTTTACAGCGGAAATCCTGATGCATCCGCGATTGAGAATAAAGAGCGAATCGACAGGATCCCCTTGATCGAAGATGACTTCTCCCTTCGAGTAGATTCGGTCGATACAAGCAGACAGGACAGCATTGAGATCAGAGAGTGGGAGCCCGTCCATGAGGCCCGTTTGCCTCAAGTGCCAAACACGGTCCACACTCACCAACTCCTCACATCGAACCTGCGCCGTACTCATAAAACCCCTCCTTTCACCTGTTTCACCCAATAGAAATGCCAACAGGAGAGGCTTTTATTTTATTAATGCATGAGAGCCCAGCAAAGTATGGCCGCCAGGACTGCTGCCAGCGGCAATGTTCCCACCCAGGAAGACACAATCGAGGCAATCACGCGTTTGTTTGCACTGTCCGACAATACCCCTATCCCAAACAGGGCACCTACACTGACATGGGTTGTGGAGACGGGCATCCCCAGGCGCGAGGCAATAATGACCAAAAATGCGGTCACCAGATTAGCAGAGAAGCCTTGACCCGGATTCATGGCCGTCACTTTATGACTCAAGGTCTCCGCGACCCGGCGCGCGGACAACCAACCCCCAAGGGCGATAAACAGAGCCACCAACTCATAACGGGTTGCTGGCGTTAGCGCGCTGCTGACCACCAAAAGAGCGGCAATTTTAGGCGTGTCATTCAGTCCTCGTGCAAATCCCACCGCACCCGCGCTCAGGTAATGAAGCAGGTCCAGTGCCTTGCCTATGGGAATGCCCAGGAAATTCCCAAGGTAACTCTGCTGGCAGCTCTGGTCGGAGTCGATTTTAGGTTGCAGAGCCGGGAGCGGCTTGAACAGTCTCTCCCCGGTGGCAGGCAGCAACTCCGATCGAATGATCTCTCGCCCCACACAGAGGCAGCTCTCCTTGTCAACGCCCAGGGCCAATCGACAGGCTCTAAAGATCAAATAAATGGCCGCAGCACAGATCATTGCCAACAAGGGACTGAAAAGCAGCGGAGCGACGAAGGCCGTGCCCAGATGGGAGAAAGCAACCTCGTTCGCTGCATGTATCAGACCCGCGCCGACCAACGCTCCCGTCAAGGCATGGGTGGTGGAAATGGGAAGTCCCAGGTAGGTGGCCAGCAAAACCGTGGCCGCCGCCGCCAGTCCGACCGAGGCCGAAAATGCTGGAGCGGAGGCAATGGCATCAGGAACCAGGCCTCTGCCCGAAAACGTCTCTAAGAGCTCTTGGGCAATCCAGACCGCCGCGATCGACCCTGCCAGAGTGGTCGAACAAGCCCAAAACAAGGCGCGCCGGTAATTCGTGGTGCGGCTTCCCAAAAGAGTGGCCACCCCTTTGAAAT
>JACZQQ010000248.1 GCA_022545645.1 Acidobacteriota bacterium
GAAAGCCGGTATCAAGGAATGCTATGAGCGGCGTCAATATTTGAGAGCCGAGGAGATGCGGCTGGGGGACTATCTTCTGGCCCAGGGTTTCATCGACAAAAAACAGCTGGACATCTGCCTCCGGGAACAGAAAACTTCCAAAGAAAAACTGGGCGAGTTGCTGGTCCGCCACGGATATGTGTCCGAGGACGTGACCTTTGTGTATTTGGCGGAGAAGATGGGGTACGAGTATCGCCGCTTCGCCACCGGGGATATTGACCTGGAGTTGAGTAAGTTGATCTCACAGAGGTTCGCCCAGCGCAATCTGGTCTTGCCCCTGGCTGTTGACTACGAGACCAAAGAGGTCGATGTGGCCATGGCCGAACCCTACGATCTGAAAGTGATTGACTCACTGAAAAGTCTGCTGGATCACCATGGCTATAAATTGAAGCCCGTCCTCTCCTCCCCCGCCAACCTCAAGGAAGGCATCGGCTATTTGTACAACTTTCAGGGATTGGTCGAGGATGAAGTGGAGATGGAAACCATTTCCCTGGATGCGGAGCATGATCGAAAGGATCTGGTTGCCACCGAGGATATCCCTCAAATCAGACGGATCATTAACCAGGTTCTCTACCGAGCCGTGGTCGAATCGGCCAGCGATATTCATATCGAAAACCTGGAAAACCGCATTCGTGTGCGTTTTCGTTTAGACGGTCTTTTGCAAGAGCGTAAAACGCCCATTACGAAAGATAACGTTCGAAGTGTCATTTCCGTCTTCAAGGTCGATGCAAGCCTGGACATTACCGAGCATCGGCGCTCCCAGGATGGCGTCTTTAAGATGAGCATCGGTAAGGGCCGCTTCGTGGACTTTCGCATCAATTTGCATACCGTCGACTTTGGGCAAGACGCCGTCATCCGAATCTTGGATACCGCGAAAAATTTACTGCCCCTGGAAGCTCTAGGTTGTCCTCCCAAGATGCTGGAGCGCTATTTAACACTGGTTGAGAATCCCCAGGGTTTGATCCTGTTGACGGGACCCACCGGCAGCGGCAAGAGTACCACCCTCTATTCCACCCTGGCTCACCTCAACAGCGCCGAGAAGAAGATCGTCACTGCCGAGGATCCGGTGGAGTATTACCTGGATGGGATTTGTCAGTACAAAGTGAATGAGGCCATCGGCAATACCTTTGCCGAGTATGCCCGCCGCTTTTTGCGGAAGGACCCGGATATCATTCTGATCGGTGAGATTCGCGACGAGGACACGGCCGAGGCCTGCTTCAGGGCAGCCATGACCGGACACCTGGTCTTTAGCACCCTGCATACCAATGACAGCGTGGGAGCGCTGCAGCGCCTGAGCAATCTGGGGGTGGATAATGCCATCGCAGCAGAGGCGATTCTGGCGGTCATGGCACAGCGACTGGCACGACGCGTCTGTCCCAAGTGCCGGCAACACTACGGGCCGGATCAAGCACTGCTTTCCCTTTTCTATCCTGATGGCCGGCCCAAAGATGTGGAGTTCGTGAGTGGTGCGGGTTGTGCGGCCTGTGATTATTTGGGCTTCAAAGGGCGGTTGGGTCTTTATGAATACTGGGAGCTGAGGCCGGAAGTGGTTCTGGCCATACACAATGATCCAGGGAATGTCCGTGAGATAGCCCGTCGCACCGGACTCATGTCCATGGTCGAGGATGGGCTCAACAAGGTGGAGCAGGGGATTACGACTCTGGAAGAGCTGCGCCGGGTTGTGCCTCTCGATCAGATTCGCAATTACGTCGCCTTCGAGTACGGGACAGAAACACCGAAGGTGAAGGGAAGGAGACGGAAGGCGAAGAGAGAAAAACCGGTGGAGAAGGTGGGAAAAGTAGAAGAAGCAAAGGAGGACGATACGATCGATTGGCCCTCAGTGGTTCACCCGAAGCAGGGGTAATAGTGTATGGTTAAGGAGTGTGACCCATCCAGTTTGTGAAATTTAAGAGGTGATCTCATGGCTTTATTTGGATCTAGTGCAAGTAATTTGATTGGTCTGGACATTGGTTCTTCGACCATCAAAGTGGTGTCCTTGCAAGCGGTGCGTGGAGGCTATCAGCTCGAGTCTGCTGGGGTTGAGACCTTACCTGGGGGTTCGATAGTGGATGGGGCGATAGCCAAACGGGAGGCCGTCGCAGACGCCATCAACCATGTCTTCCATTCGCGGAAGATCAAGGGCGATCAGATTGCCAGCTCCGTCTCGGGCCCTGCGGTCATCGTCAAGAGAATATCGTTGCCGGCCAGAAGTGCGGCCGAGGTGGGAGAATCGATCCACTGGGAAGCGGAGCAGTACATCCCGTTTGACATCGCTGAGGTGTATCTGGACTACCACCTCCTGGGGCCCTCTGAGGACGGCAGCGAGACCAATGTCATCCTGGTGGCGGTCAAACGAGAGACCATCGATAATCAGAGCGACGTCATCGCCATGGCCGGAAAGGAACCGGCCATTATGGACCTGGACTCCTTTGCCCTGCATAACATCTATGAAGTGAACTACAAGCCCAAGCCGGATAGTGTTGTGGCACTGTTGAACATCGGGGCATCGATCATGAATGTCAACATCGCCACCGGCAATGAGTTCATCTTCACCCGCGACATCGGCATGGGCGGAAATTATTACACCGAGTACATCCAGCGAGATTTGGGTGTTTCCTATGAAGAGGCTGAGAAGTACAAGAAGGGATTAGCGCCAGAGGAGCTCAAGGGAACGGTGAGCACGGTCTTGCAGTCTGTTTCAGAGATTCTGTCTCTCGAGGTCCAAAAAACTTTTGACTATTTCAGGACCGCTTCGGAGTTCGAAGAGTTGGAAACGATCTACATTTGCGGAGGCGCCAGTCGCACCGAAGGATTGAGGGACTACCTGCAGGAAACCTTTCAGGTTCCGGTCGAATTTTTGAACCCCTTTCAAAAGATCAAGGCCGATGGCAACGCGTTGCCGGCGGGCAACGACGGGTGTGATTTTGCGGTGGCCGCTGGCCTGGCCTTGAGATATCGAGGGGACAAGCCCACTGGGCCAGCCAGAAAAGGAAGCAGCTTCAGCTTTCTGACCGGGAACCTGTCGCAGATTTTGAAGAAACTGACCAAGCGATAGACAGGCCCCGAGTTCACCTAGGGTGATTCCTTCCATCGTACCCGTTGCTTGTATCAGTACTGACATAAGTACTTGCACACCACAGGATGATTCGATATCTTGGAGCGTCATGACTTGGCTGTCTTTACTCCTGCTCTTGCTAGTGACCCCTTCTTTTGTGGAAGCTCAGAACGTTTTCCCCGGGGAGAAGCAGTACGTTACAGAGCTTTCCTTTGATGGAAGGGAATTCACCAGCGCCTTCAATGCTACGGCGGATCGTACCCGCCTGGTCCTGGTGTTTTCTCCCACCTGACCCAACTGTCTTCGAGGGGCCCTCGAAACTCTTGAAATCCTGAAGCGGATCCCCGACGCGAAAGTGAAGGTCTTTGCTCTTTGGTCTCCGATCCTTCAAACGGATAACCAGACCACGGCCAAAGACGCGTCGGCGTTTTTGGCAGACCCCCGAGTCGAACATTTTTGGGACCTGTGGCGTTTCGGTGCCAATACCTACACCGCCCAGTTTAAATATCCCAAGGAAGACCTTGCCTGGGACATCTTTGTCCTCTATGAACCCCAACTCACCTGGGAAGACCAACCGCCCGATCCCACCCTGTGGATGCAGAATCGCAACCTGCCTCAGGGAACAAAGTACAGTCAGCAACTCCTGGAAAAGGAGTTGGGCAGGTTGATCGGAGAGTAATAAGAGGCCCGTGGGCTAAAGAGGGTGTCGCAAAACCCCACTTGATTTTGATTAAGGCCTGTAGGGGCGCACGGCTGTGCGCCCACAACCCATGTTTTATCAACGGCTTATAGGGCGCACAGCCGTGCGCCCCTACACAAGAAACCTAGGTGAACCAACTTTTGCGACACCCTCTTTAGCCCACGGGCTATTCCTTGGCGCCCCTTCAGGGTTCCGGAGGCCGTGTTCTGCAAACATTCCACATTGTGAAGCCGGCTACTTATTTTCGGGTGGATCGG
>JACZQQ010000046.1 GCA_022545645.1 Acidobacteriota bacterium
AGACAATTCGATAGGTCTCGAGAAAGCTGTAGAAATCCTCATACTGAAAGAGCTGCTGGCGGAGTTCTTCCTCACTGAACCCGCTGTACTCCGTTCCATATCTCTTGCTCAAGTTTCGAAGGCCGGACGGAGTCACCGATCCTTCCAGATGAAGGTGCAGCTCAGCCTTGGGGAGACTTTTCAGGTACTGAATGCCGAAGGAATCAGACTCTGGGAAGTTTACCTTTTCAGGGTGTGGCCCCAAGCAGTTGAAGCTCCTTGAGATAATCGATGGTTTCTTGAGAAATGAAGTTCTCGTAGGTTTTCAATTCTTTTTCGGCTGGGGCCCGCTTTCTCATTTCGTCCCAGCACATGGGGGAAACAAAGATGAGTTCTGCTTCCTCGATGATCTTTTCGATCAGTTCCTCTCGGTTAATGGGTGCAATCCAAAACTGTTTCTCAGTTGAAGGGTGGTAGATATTCATGAAGATCTCCCAGGAGGCATGCATCGTTTGCTCGTCCTGGATCACGATGGCCACCTTGCGATCACGGGCCGCCTCCAGGATCTCTGTATAGATCTCATGGCTGGGCTTGATTTCCACAACTTGCTTGCCGTACTCCTCAGCCAATTGCCGGACCTCTTTCATATGCCAGCTGGTGGTCAGGAAATAATCACTCTTCTGGAATAATTCATTGGCCCCATTGGTCTGAATCTGATTCAAGGACACGGATGCAACATCGGCCCCCAGACGCATCTTCAACTCGCGTGAAAAAATAAAGGCCTCTTCTTCGTGATCAACCACCGCGAGGTTCAGCTTATTCAAGTGGGTTCCTGAGAAGTAACTCTCCAGAAGCTCCAGGAATTTCCGGGGAGGTACTCCAAGCTTCTGCGCTTTTTGGGCCACTTCTCCCATCAACCTGAAGATGGCTCGACGACGCATCTGCTCGTAGCTGTTTTCTCCACTGCCCTTTTGCAGAAAGGCTCCACTGCCCTTGATAATTTCGATGTAGTTTTCGTCGGCCAAACGAAGGTAGACCTTGCGGGCTGTCTTGTAATTGATATTCAGGGCTTCGGCCAGTTCACGTATGGAGGGCAACCGATCGCCTTCCTTGATTTTGCCGCAATAGATGGCCGACAAGAGCTGCCCTTTAATCTGATCGTAGAAAGTCAGGCCAACTTCTTTGTCCAGATTAAATTTGATCATCGTCCACTCAGAAGGCTGTAGAGCCTGGCCAACTCTGGCTTTTACGTCATCTACCCTAGCACAAAAGGCTCTTCAGTCAATCGCTCCATCCCGTACATCCAGGGCCCCAGCACTTCGGGTATCCGCACCGTTCCATCCGCCTGCTGAAAATTCTCCATGAGGGCAACCCAGGTTCGCCCCACGGCTAATCCTGAACCGTTCAGGGTATGGACAAATTGAGCTCGCTTGCCTCCACTGGCCTTGAAGCGAATGTCGGCCCGGCGAGCCTGAAAGTCCTCAAAGTTCGTGCAGGAAGAAATCTCTCGGTACCTTTCCTGGCTGGGTATCCAGACTTCCAGGTCATAGGTCTTGGCGGCACTGAAGCTCATATCCCCGGTACTGAGGGTGACCACCCGGTAAGGAAGTTCCAGACGGCGAAGGATCTCTTCGGCGTGGGAGGTCAGTTCCTCCAACTGCTTGTACGAATCCTCCGGTTTGCAGAATTTGACCAGCTCAACCTTATTGAACTGATGCTGGCGAATCAAACCTCTCGTATCCTTGCCGTAGGAGCCTGCTTCACTGCGAAAACAGGGAGTAGAGGCAACGAAGTTCACGGGGAGGTTTTCTTCCGCCAGGATTTCATCCGCGAAAACATTGGTCACGGGAACCTCGGCGGTGGGAATCAGAAAGTAGTCGGTTCCTTCCACATGAAACAGTTCGGCTTCAAACTTGGGCAGATTGCCCGTTCCAAAGAAGCTGCGGCGGTTGGCCATAAAGGGTGGGAGGATCTCCAAATAACCGTGCTCCCGGGTGTGAACATGCAGCATGAAGTTCATGAGGGCCCGTTCCAGCAGAGCCCCCGAGCCGTAATAGTTGGTAAATCGAGCTCCCGCAATTTTGCCGGCCCGCTCCGGATCAAGAATTCCCAGATTCACCCCTAGATCCACATGATCCTTCACTTCAAAATCAAACTGAGGAGGCTCCCCCACTTCCCGGACCACCGAGTTGGAAGATTCATCGGCACCTACGGGAACGCTCTCATGGGGAAGATTGGGAATCACCGACAAAAACTCATGGATGCGAGTCTGCGATGCTTTGAGTTGCTCGTCCAGTTCCTTGATTCGAGCAGAGACCTCCTTCATCTGCTCAATCTTCTGATCGCCGGCCTTTCCCTGCTTTTTTTGTTCCGCGATCTCTTCGCTGGTCCGATTACGAAGGGCTCGCAGATCTTCCCACTCCACGCGCAGCGAGCGTTCTTCTTCATCGAGTCTTACGAACTCTTCTTGAGCCAGCTTGAAGCTCTTTGTTTCGAGCCGCTGGTGGACCCAATCAAGCTTTTCCCGAATCAGGGCTCTATCTAACATTCCTTCTCACAACTTCAGGTCTTTCAAATAGGCTCGGAACTGTTCTCCCAAATCCTTGCGCTGCAAGGCAAAGTCCACCGTGGCCATCAGATATTCCAGCTTGTTTCCCGCATCGTATCGAGAACCCTGAAAACGGTAGGCGTACACAGGCTCTTTTTCGATTAAGCTTCGGAGACCATCAGTCAGCTGAATTTCCCCCCCCACTCCGGGCTTCGTCTTCTCCAGAAACTCAAAAACCGTAGGGGTGAGAACATATCGACCAATCACGGCCAGATTGGAAGGAGCTTTCTCTGGAGGAGGCTTCTCCACCACATCCTTGACGGTAAAGAGCCGGTCATCGCCTGGTTCCACCGGCTCAACTGCCACCACGCCATAACGAGAAATAGCCTCCTCTGGAACTTCTTGCACGGCCAGAACGCTGGCCTGGTGTGTTTCGTAGACACCCAATAACTGCTTCATGCAGGGGACTTCGCCAACGATGATGTCGTCGCCCAAAAAGACCGCGAAAGGTTCGTCTCCAATCAATGTCTTGGTTATGAGAATGGCGTGCCCGAGTCCCAGCGGCTCCTTCTGGCGAATCGACGATACGGTGATCATCCGGGTGATCTCCTGCACAACTTTCAACAGCTCATGCTTCCCCTGTTCCTGGAGCTTGTGCTCCAGCCTGTAGTCGTAATCGAAGTGGTCCTCAATCGCATTTTTACTGCTGCTGGTGACGAAGGTAACATCTTTTAGACCCGATTCGACCGCCTCCTCCACCACATACTGGATGGTGGGTTTATCCACAATGGGAAGCATTTCCTTGGGGATCGCCTTGGTAGCCGGAAGGAATCGCATTCCCATTCCAGCTGCTGGAATGACTGCCTTTCGAACACGTTTCACGGGAGTTATTATTGAAAAAGGGATGATAGTACGCAAGCCGTCCCTAGGAAAAGCCGCCTCACCGCTACTCGCTACCTCGCTTTGTGCCTATAATAGCTTACTTGACAACCCCGGAATGGCGATCTTATATTCCCTTCCGGTAGGAGCACGAATGCCTCTTTATGAGTACCGTTGCCAGGATTGCGGAGAAACGATCGAAGTCATTCAGAAATTCTCCGACTCACCACTCTCTAAGTGTGAAGACTGCGGAGGAGTACTGGAGCGCCTCCTCTCCGCTTCCGCCATCCAGTTCAAGGGGTCTGGATGGTACGTTACCGATTATGGAAAAAACAGCCACAAAGACTCCACACCCAAGCCTTCCTCGGAAAAGAGTGAAGAGAAGAAATCAACAAGTGCCTCGGACTCCAAGAGTGAATCCGGAAGTGGAAAAGGGGACTCCAAGAAATAGGGAGCCGTAACTCATTGCATTGAAAGTACTTGTCGTCGGTTCCGGTGGCAGGGAACATGCCCTGGCCTGGAAAATCAAGCAAAATCCCCAGCTCGAGCAACTCTACTGTGCACCGGGTAACGCGGGAACCGCACAGCTTGCCCAAAATGTCCCCATTGATGTTGAGGACATCGACGGGCTTCTCGACTTTGTCGTTTCCCAGCAAATTGACCTGACCGTAGTCGGCCCTGAAGGGCCTTTAGTCGCCGGAATCGTCGATCGATTCCAGCAACAGGGTTTGCGCGCTGCCGGGCCTTCGCGTGAAGCATCTCGTCTGGAGGGCAGCAAGGCCTTTGCCAAGGACTTTATGAAACGACACGCCATTCCCACCTCCGGATATCAGGTCTTCGACCAGTTCGAGACCGCGGAAACCACCCTCAAGCACGACGCTTTTCAATTCCCGGTGGTTTTAAAAGCAGATGGGTTAGCGGCGGGAAAAGGTGTCTTCATTTGCCCCGACCTGGCCACCAGCTTAGAGGCGCTGGACTGCATCATGCAGGAGAGAAAATTCGGAGCCTCTGGAGATCGATTGGTGATCGAAGAGTTTCTGGAAGGAGAGGAAACCTCTTTTATGGTCTTCTCTGACGGGGTGAACACCTTACCTATGGTGCCCTCTCAAGATCATAAGGCCATCTACGAAGGAGACCAGGGGCCCAATACGGGGGGTATGGGAGCCTACTCCATTGATGCCATCCTCTCGGAGGAACTGCGTCGAAAGGTCCTGGATGAAATCATCTATCCAACCATAAAGGGTATGGCTGAAGAGGGAAATCCTTACCAGGGTATTTTGTACGCAGGCCTCATGATGACCCGTGAAGGCCCGAAGGTGCTTGAATTCAACGTCCGCTTTGGAGATCCGGAAACCCAGGTCATTTTACCCCGAATGGAAAGTGACCTTCTGGACCTCCTCTATGCGATGGCCGAAGGCAATTTAGAGAATCTGGATATCCGCTGGAACCAGAATGCTGCCGTGTGTGTTGTGCTTGCCGCAAAGGGGTACCCGGGATCCTATGAAAAGGGCCAGGAGATTTCCGGGTTGGACATGGCAGGTGAGGATGAAAACACCATTGCTTTCCATGCCGGAACCACCTTAAAAAACGGAAAGACCGTCACCAATGGAGGCCGAGTTCTTGGGATCACCTCTGTGGCTCCCACCCTCCAACCTGCTATTATGCGCGCCTATGAAGGTGTCAACAAAATCCATTTTGAGGGGATGTACTGTCGTCGAGACATAGCCTCTAAAGGACTAAAAAGGAATTGACATGACCACCCCAAAGATTGGAATACTCATGGGTAGTAAATCAGATGCTGACATCATGGGTGAATCCGCCAGGATCCTGGAAGAGTTTGGCGTTCCCCATGAAATGAAGGTCCTTTCGGCACACCGTACTCCTCAGGAAACCTCCGAATATGCTCAGTCGGCCGAAGGTAGAGGGATTCAAGCATTGATCGCGGGGGCGGGGTACGCTGCTCACCTGGCGGGAGCGCTGGCCGCTCACTCTACCCTTCCCATTATTGGTGTACCGCTGGATGCTTCCTCTCTCAAGGGGTTGGACTCTCTACTCTCCACCGTGCAGATGCCCAAGGGAATCCCTGTTGCCTGTATGGGTATCGGTAAGGCAGGGGCCATCAACGCAGCTCTTTTCGCCGTCCAGATCCTTGCTCGAAGCGACCCGGCCCTGGCTCAAAAACTGAAAGAATACCGGGAGAAGATGCGTCAGGAGATTCTCCCCGGTTAGGTCCTGGGCTACTGCCGAAACCCTGCCAAAAGCCACATCCGCCCTGTCTCACCTTCTCGGCGATAGGAATAAAACAGGTCGGTTCGACAAGCGGTGCACATTTTTGAATCCAGGATTTGCGTCACTCCCAACTCCTGCAGTTGAGCCAAATTGGCCTCCACCAGATCGAGTTGCTGGCCAGAGAAGCACCGATCCAGGTCGTGTCCTGACCGGGCATATTGATTCCTGACCTCCGGTCCCACTTCGTAGCAACATTTTCGAATACAGGGTCCCATGGCGACGATGAGCTGCTGGGGTGAAGCCTGGGTGGCTTCGAGGAACTGGGAGACCCCTTCTCGAGTGATTCGATCCCGGGTCCCGCGCCAACCCGTGTGCAGGACACAGACTTGCTTTTTCTCTGCCAATAGAACAAGAATTGGAAGGCAATCGGCCGTTCGAATAACCGGAAATTGGGCCGGGAGAAGCGTGATCACGCCATCTGCAGAACCCAGTGAAGTCGGACCCGCGGCCTTCAAAGTCGGGGCATTCACAGTAACGACTCGGTTTGAGTGCACCTGATGTAAAAAAAAGAGCTGGTTGGGCTGCAAGCCCAGGGTTTCGAGCAAGAGCCTCTTTTCCAGAGGGACTTCATCCGATGGAGCGGGCTCTTGGTTTGGAGCATCGGTCTGCC
This sequence comes from Acidobacteriota bacterium, assembly GCA_022545645.1. GTDB lineage: Bacteria > Acidobacteriota > UBA6911 > RPQK01 > JADFOI01 > JADFOI01. The sequence goes on from JACZQQ010000046.1 coordinate 6,306, forward strand.
GTGAGGTGAAAGCGTGAACAAAGCCTGGAACTTCTTCCAGTTCCTCGAACACAAAGAAGGAGGCTGGACCCAGATTTTTTTGGCGAAACATCGAGAAGAAAGGCTAACACAAGTCCATGATCATTGGCATCGGCGTTGATATCGTCGAAATCCGTCGCATTCGGAACGCTCTACAGGGCACTGAGCGAATGCAACAGAGAGTTTTTACAGAGGAGGAAATCCAGTTCTGCACCAGCCGCAAGCATCAGTATCAGCACTTCGGGGGAAGGTTTGCGGCCAAAGAGGCAGCCTTGAAAGCACTGGGCACGGGGTGGAGCAGGGGAATCCGCTGGAAAGACGTCGAGATCACCGACGACGAGAGGGGAAAGCCGCTACTGACTTTCCAGGGCAAAGCCAAGGAAATTTTTGATGAATTGGGTGCCCAAACAGCCTGGATTTCCATCACCCACTCGCCCGACCATGCGGTGGCCATGGTGGTGTTGGAACATTAGCTAAACTTCTAGCCCGGCGTCTCCAACACCTGGTAGCCCTCTGGATCTTCAGCCACCACCCTGGCCTGGACCAGTTGGTTAGCGGGCATCGAAGGGTCCAGTTTCGCTTTCAGATAGTTTCCGGAAAGAGCCGTTCGCATCCCATCTTTGGTCTCACTGAGGGTCAGTACGGAAAGGGATTGTCCCAGAAACCGGCGTCGAAAGGCCCGGTTTTTGTCTTCCGAGATCTGTCGCAACTCATTACTGCGGCGCTTGATGGTTCGGGAATCTACCTTTTCCGCCAGCCTGGAAGCGGCCGTACCGGAACGATCACTGTAAGGAAACACGTGGAGATAGGTGAAGGGCATCCGGCCAATAAACTCTACCGTCTGGCGGTGATCCTCCTCCGATTCTCCCGGGAAGCCTGCAATAACATCTGTTCCGATGGCGGCATCCGGGATGCACCGGCGAATCTCCTCAACGATAGAAGCAAATCGGCTGGTTTTATAGGGCCTGAACATCTTTTTCAGGATCCGGTCACTTCCACTTTGAAGACAAATATGGAAATGGGGAGCGATTTTCTCGCAGTTTGCAGCCAAAGCAATAACGCGACGGGACAGCTGCATGGGCTCAATGGAACTGAGCCGGATCCGCTGCAAACCCGGCACGGCCACAATCTCACCCAATAAGCGATCCAAGGAATAGCGGGGTTTCAAGTGCACTCCGTAACTGCCCATGTGGATGCCCGTTAAAACAACTTCTTTGAATCCGTTTTCGACCAACTGAGCGAGCTGTCGCAGAACGATCTGGGGGGGCACACTGCGGCTGGGACCGCGGACATAGGGAATAATGCAGTAGGTGCATTTGGCGTCACAACCATCCTGAATCTTAACGAAGGGCCTGGTTCTCCCCCCTGTCTCAGTGGCGGGCGTCATCTCCATGGCCGCGACGCTGCGAAAGTCATCCCGGTAAATGGCCGCAATTTCCCCATGAGTGGGAGGGTGGATTTCTTCACACTCAAAGGCGGCAACAATGGAACCGATATGGCCTTTGTGGCTGTTTCCCACCACCGCATCCACACCCGTGATTCGTGCCAAACTGCTGGGATCGCGCTGGGCATAACATCCGGTTACCACCAGACGTGCAGCAGGGTTCTGGCGACGCAAACTGCGAGTGAGCTGCCGCACCTGCTGATCCGAACGATGGGTCACCGTGCATGAATTCACCACAATCACGTCGGCTTGCCGGCACTCCCGGGTTTCCTCGAATTCACGAGAGAGGAGATCCTCCCGTAGGGCCGCGCTGTCCGCTTGATTGGTTCGGCACCCGAAGGTTGCGATGTAGAATTTCTTAGCCACTGTTTCTCATTCCCCCAGAAGGCACGGACAGTTCCGTGTCCTTCCTGCCTTTTTTCTTTTTCACACTCAGCTGATACATTCTACCTCACCGTGAAAGTATCCGTCCTGGGAAGTGGAAGCAGTGGAAATTGTACGTACATCGCCACCGAGAAGACCTGCGTTTTGGTCGACCTGGGTTTTGGCCCGCGCAGTTTGAAGCGACGTCTGGACCAGGCCGACCTTCAGGCCGAGAGAATCGATGCCGTTCTTCTTACCCACGGACACTCGGACCATGTCAGCGGAGTTCCGGGGTTCCTGGCCCGCCGCCAGGTGCCGATTTTCATGAATGAAGGGACCCGGGAAGAAGTACCCGGACTTCAGAATATTGACCGCTGGGAAAGCTTCCGCTCCAACTCCTCCTTCTTCATTGGCGACCTTCAGATCGAAGCCTTTTCAGTCTCTCATGACGCCGCGGAGCCTGTCGGCTTTCGTTTCTCGGCACAAGGCATTTGCGGTGCTCTTGTCACCGACCTGGGAGAATTCACCCCTTCGGTCGTTGAAAACCTGTCGGGATGTGACTGGTTCATCGTGGAATCCAATCATGACGAGCAAATGTTGAAGATTGGGCCCTATCCCTGGAGCATCAAGCAGCGTGTTCTGAGCCGACTCGGCCATCTCTCCAACCAGGAATTGTCGACCTTTTTGAGCAACTCCTTCGACAGGCAGGCGGCCCACATCTTCCTGGCTCATCTGAGTCGTCGAAACAATGATCCGAAGATCGCGCTGGATCATGCTTCTCGTGCCCTTTTTCAAGACCTTCCTCTGTACGCCAAATGCTGCAACCTGCACTTGACTCATCAGAGCAAACCTTCCATAGTCCTAGACTTATGATCCCTCGATATACCCTGCCTGAGATGGGTCGGGTCTGGTCTGAGGAAAACAAGTTCCAAAAGTGGCTTCAGGTCGAGATTGCAGTTTGTGAAGTTCTGGCGGAAATGGGCGAGATCCCTCAGAAAGAGCTTTCACAAATCCAACGAAAAGCCGGTTTTTCCATCGACCGAATCAAGGAAATCGAGGAAGTTACCCGCCATGACATGATTGCCTTCACCACCGCGGTGGCCGAGAAGGTGGGGCCAGCCTCACGTTTTATTCATTTTGGTCTCACTTCAACAGATGTGGTCGACACGGCCCAGGCGTTGCAGATCAAAGAAGCCTCCGAGTTGATCGAAAAGGAACTCTTAGGACTTCTCTCCACATTGAAGGCTCAAGCGCTTCGTTATAAGCGAGTGCCCGCCATCGGCCGCACTCACGGCATCCACGCGGAGCCCGTGACGTTTGGACTCAAACTGGCGGTTTGGTACTCCGAGATGGAACGCAACCTGCAACGTTTCCACCGGGCCCGAGAAACCCTGGAGGTTGGAAAACTCAGTGGGCCGGTGGGATCCTTTTCCCACCTTCCTCCCCAGGTCGAAGAGAAGGTTTGCCAGAAACTGGAGATTGATTTTGCCCGAGTCTCAACCCAAACCTTGCAACGAGATCGGCACGCTGAATACCTGTGCACCCTGGCCATCCTGGGTTCCACCTACGATAAAGTGGCGACAGAAATCCGCCACCTGATGAGGACTGAAGTTCAAGAGGTGAGTGAACCGTTTGGTTCCGGCCAAAAGGGTAGTTCAGCCATGCCTCACAAGCGCAATCCCGTGACCTGTGAAAATATCAGTGGCTTGTCTCGGCTGATGCGGAGCAACGCCCTGGCCGCCTTGGAAAACATCCCTCTGTGGCACGAGCGGGATATTTCACACTCCTCCGTGGAAAGGGTGATCCTCCCCGACAGTACGACCTTAGCCCACTATCTGACCATCAGGCTCAACGACGTCATCCAGAATTTAGAGGTGCACGAAGAGCAGATGGAGGCGAACCTCCAGTTGACCAGGGGCTTGATCTTCTCGGGAACACTTCTGCTCGAGTTGGTGCGAAGGGGCGTCCTTCGGGAGGAGGCTTACGAATGGATTCAGCGAAACGCCATGCGCGTTTGGAAGGAGGGTGTGGATTTCGAAACTCTGATCCTAGAAGACCCAGACATCCAAAAGCACCTCACCCAAAAGGAAGTGAAGCAGGTTTTTAACGTTCAAAACTCGCTTAAGCACATCGACACTGTCTTTGAGCGTGTCTTTGGATCGTCATGAAAGTCGATCCCCCCTGATGAAGAAAGTTATCGAATACATTCAGGAAAACCACGACCGGTACATCGGGGAATTGAACGAGTTCTTGAGAATTCCCAGTGTGAGCACCGATCCGGAACACCATGAGGCCGTTAAAACCGCTGCCGAATTCGTAGCCAAGCAACTTCAGGAGGCGGGCATGACGACCGTGGAAATCTTCCCGACCGAGGGCCATCCCATTGTCTATGCCGAGCGGCTGGTGGAAGCGGCAAAACCCACCCTTTTGGTGTACGGCCATTACGATGTCCAGCCGGTTGACCCGATCGAGCTTTGGGAATCAGCACCCTTTGAACCGACCATCCGCAATGGCGAGCTTTATGCCCGGGGAGCAGCCGACGATAAGGGGCAGGTCTTCATCCACTTCAAGAGTGCTGAAGCATTCCTGAACACGGGCCGGCAACTTCCGGTGAACATCAAGTACCTCATCGAAGGTGAAGAGGAAATCGGCAGCCCTCACTTGGACCCCTTCATCGAAACCCACCAAGATTTGCTCAAAGCCGATGTGGCCATGGTTTCGGACACCGCCATGTTCGCCCATGGGGTTCCCTCAATCTGCTACGGACTTCGAGGCCTGACTTACTTTCAATTGGACCTACAGGGAGCCCACACCGACCTCCACTCGGGATCCTTTGGAGGCACCGTTGTGAATCCCGCCTTCGAGCTCTCCAAGATCTTAACCGCGATGAAAGATGAAGCAGGTCGGATCACCATCCCTCATTTCTATGATGACGTCCGCGAATTGACGGAAAGAGAGAGAGCAGAGTTTGCTCGCTTGCCCTTTGACGAGTCCACTTACAAGCAGGCCATCGGTCTGAAGGAGCTATCGGGCGAAGAGGGATGCACGCCTCTGGAACGGCTTTGGGTACGACCTACCTTTGAAATCAACGGCCTGGAGAGCGGCTTTACCGGCAAAGGTGCCAAGACGGTCTTGCCCGCCAAGGCCATGGCAAAGGTGAGCATGCGGTTGGTTCCCGATCAAGATCCCGACAAGATTGCAGATTTATTCGAGGATTACGTCCATGCTCTGACCCCCTCATCGGTGCACCTTGAAACCACCCGGATGCATGGAGGGAAGCCCTGGGTTGCTTCGCTGGATCACCCGGCTCTGAAGGCAGCGACTCAAGCCATCAAGAAGGGATTCGGCAAGGAGCCGGTGTTTCAACGAGAAGGAGGGTCCATCCCGGTGGTGGCAACCTTTGCAGAACTCCTCAACATCCCCAGCGTGCTCATGGGCATCGGCCTGCCGGATGAGAACGCCCACGCCCCCAACGAGAAACTGAATCTGGATAACTTCTACGCTGGGATCAAGAGCTCCGCCTATTTTCTGGACGAGCTGTCCCGTTCCGGGCTTTAACCTAAGGGCACGGGCCTGGCCCGTGGGCTGAAGCCCACGGCTCTGACTGATTTCTGTAACTCCTTCAGAGCCACAGGCTTTAGCCTGTGGGCATCCTCGATCGATCGAGCTGTTGACGGCCTCCGCGGCTAATCCAGGTATTTCGTGGAGAGTTCAAAGGCAACCAGGGAAACCAACAAAGCAGAGACGGTGAGCAGGGAGAGTTCGCTGAACGAGCCTCGGTAGAACCTCCAGGCCAGAACCCCGAAAAAGCCAAACCCATAGCTGAGCCGAATCCCCCACATTCGAATCTCCGAACCATGGGGGTACTTGACCATGAAAAGGATGAACCCTCCGGTGGCCATTGTGAAAAAGAAAAGCGAAACAAGACCCAGCATGGAAGTGACCACTGAAGTCAGGGCACGGCTCTCACAGCCCGCCCGTTACTCCACTCGATGTTGGCGAATAATCACACCGGCTTCCCGGAACAACTTAAAAGACGTCTCGTTCAGGGGATAATCCAGGTTGTAAACGACCTCTATAATGCCCGCATTGATGATCATCTTCGTACACGTTAAACACGGGGCAAAGGTTGAGTATAAGGTCCCTTCCTTGACGCTCATGCCATGATAGGCAGCCTGGGTGATGGCATTCTCCTCACCATGGGAACAGAGACATTCGTCCAGGTGCGTACCGCTGTCGGCAAGGTTGTTGCAGCGCGGACAACCGCCTTCATAACAATTCTTGGTTCCTCGTGGAGTTCCATTATAGCCAGTGGAAATGACTCTCTTATCGCGGACGATTATAGCAGCGACTTTTCGCTTCACACAGTTACTGCGTAGCGACGCTACCTTGGCCAATTTCATGAAATACTCATCCCAACTCGGACGTACCAGATTACCCATCAACTGCGGTAGCAGCTCCGAAATCTGCTCGGTGAGCTCAGACAGCGAACGGTTATTGGTGATCTTAAAGTCAGCCTCCGCTTCACAGGCTGCAAGTTGCTGTCCGTAGGAATCCTTGCTGGCTTTTTCCCGTTTCTCCAGGTCCAAGAATTCTTCAAGCGTCGCAGCGTCACTCTCCCGCTTCCGTTCGCGAAGTCTTGCGAAGCGCACTTCCGCCTCGGCCTGAATCAGGACCAGGTAAAAGTCGGGACGGGTCCTGAATACCTTCATCTCCTCCGGATGCCTGAACGAGTCGACCACATAATTTTTGTCCTCCTCGATCTGGGAAAGAATCCGCTGAGCCAGAACCCCGTTTCCCTCCTCACAACGCAGTTCTCTTCCCACTTCAATCAGCCTTTCACGTGTGATCTCCAACCCTCGCCTGCGCACTTCTTCGCGAATCACGTCCGATAGGGAGTAGGAGTAAAAACCCTTGCATTTGAGAAATTCAACGACCTCCCCCTTGCCCGATGCGTTGGGACCCGTCAAACCCATGATCATGGCCCCTTTATAACATATTTCCTTGAAAACACTGCCCCTTCCCTTCTGTGCTATATTCCAAGACCATGGCATTCGAGGGCGTGGATTTCCTGGGGCTTGAAGATCTCCTGAGCGATGAAGAGAGGCTGGTACGGGACAGCGTACGCTCCTTCGTGGAAGATCAGGTCATTCCGATTATTGAAGACCACTACATGAAGGGAACCTTCCCATCGGAGTTGATCAAGCCGATGGGCAAACTGGGTTACTTTGGAGCCAACCTGAAGGGTTACGGATGTGCGGGATTGAACAGCATTGCTTACGGTCTCATCATGCAGGAACTGGAGCGGGGGGATAGCGGATTGCGCAGCTTCGTATCGGTCCAGGGTGCTTTGGTCATGTATCCGATCCATAGCTTTGGGAGCGATGAGCAGAAGGAAAAATGGCTTCCCCAACTTCAGACGGGATCAGCCATTGGTTGTTTTGGATTGACCGAACCCGACTCCGGCTCCAATCCTGCCGGACTCAGGACACAGGCTCGCAAAGAGGGAGACGAATACGTCCTCAATGGCACCAAGGCCTGGATCACCAATGGAAGCATTGCCGATATCGCAGTGGTGTGGGCTCGCTGCGAGGATGATCACATTCGCGGCTTCCTGGTGGAAAAAGGGACTCAGGGCTTTGCCACCCACGACTATCACAACAAGCACTCCTTGCGGGCCTCCGTTACCTCGGAATTGATCTTTGACAACTGCCGAGTGCCGGAGTTCAATCTTCTGCCTCAGACCCAAAGCTTGAAACAGGCTCTCCTGTGTCTCAACCAGGCTCGTTACGGCATTGCCTGGGGAACCGTTGGGAGCGCCCAGGCTTGTTACGACACGGCAAGACGGTGGTCCCTGGAACGCAAGCAGTTTGGCGGCAAACCCATTGCTTCTCACCAATTGGTTCAGAACAAGCTGGTTCACATGCTGACGGAAATCACCAAGGCGCAACTGTTGGTTTTTCGTCTGGGACAACTTAAAGACGCAGGTCAAGTCCGACATGACCAAATCTCCATGGCCAAGCGCAACAACGTGGCTATGGCCCTGGAGACGGCCCGAATGGCTCGAGATATCCTGGGAGCCAATGGGATTCTAAGCGACTATCCCGTCTTTCGTCACCTGGCTAATCTGGAAACGGTATCCACCTACGAGGGAACCCACGATATCCATACCTTGATTATTGGCCAGAGCATCACCGGGATCTCGGCGTTCGAATAGTTAGCCCGGCGGGCTTAACTCTCCTGAACCATCTTCCGAATACCTTCCACGATCTCCGGGTTGGCGAGAGTGCTGACATCACCCACGTCGATTCCGTTGGAAATCGCTGCCAGCACCCGGCGCATGATCTTTCCGGAACGAGTCTTGGGCATATCAGGCACGATGTAAACGTGTTTGGGCCGGGCGATCTTGCCAATGGTGGTCTC
>JACZQQ010000249.1 GCA_022545645.1 Acidobacteriota bacterium
ACCACACTGGTGAAGATCCCAGCGGGCCTCATTCCCCACAGCCGCGGTGAGGTCCTGATTGGGGGTTCTTCGGTGAAGGGTCCTCGAAAGGACATCGGGTTTGTTTTTCAGCAGCCGGTGCTTCTTCCCTGGCGAACCGTTCTGGAAAACACCTTGCTTCCCATCGAGGTGATGGGTTTGCCGCGTGAGGAGTATGGAAAGCGCGCCCTGGATATCCTGGATAGGGTAGGCCTCTCGGGGTTTTCTGATAAATACCCCTTTGAGCTTTCCGGCGGCATGCAGCAGCGGGTCGCCATCACCCGGGCGCTGGTCTATGACCCCGACGTTCTGTTGTTGGATGAACCCTTTGGGGCCCTGGACGCCATGACTCGCGAGTCCCTGAATCTGGAACTGCTGCGCATTTGGAGCGATCATCGCAAGACCGTTCTGTTTGTCACCCACAGCATCTCGGAAGCGATCTTTCTTTCCGACCGGGTGGTGGCGCTAACGCCACGGCCGGGTCGGCTGGCCGATGTTGTTGAGGTCGATCTGCCCCGGCCTCGCCGCCTGGACGTGATACAGACCGAAGCATTCGGGATGCTGGCCAAGCGGATTCGTTCTTTGCTGGGCATCGGAGAGGAAGTGGGAGGAATAGAATGAGCAAACTGTTCCAAAAAGAGTGGATTTGCAGCCTCTGTCTGTTCGCCGTGCTGCTGGTGATTTGGGAAGTGACCGTAAAGTATTTTGAAGTCCCTTTCTTTCTTCTGCCGGCGCCCAGCGGCGTTCTGACTTCTCTTCGAGACGGTCTTTCCGAGGGCCTGACCAGCCGTGTGGGTTTTTATCTTCACACCTACTACACGGTCAGTGAGGCCCTTTTGGGATTTCTCATCGGGAGTGGTTTGGGACTTGTTCTGGGCACCTTGATTGCCCAGAGCCAGTTCCTGGGAAAGGTCTTCCTTCCCTACATCGTGGCCTTTCAAAGCCTTCCCAAAGTTGCCCTGGCACCTCTTCTGATTGTCTGGTTCGGCGTGGGAATGATGTCCAAGGTGGTGATTGTGGCCATGCTCACCTTCTTTCCTCTCCTGGTCAACTCCATAGCAGGCTTTGAGTCTGTGGACCGAGATCTTCTGGAGATGATGCGCTCCTTTAAGGCCACCCGTTGGCAAATCTTTTGCAAAGTGCGATTTCCCTCTGCCCTACCCTTTATCTTCGCAGGCCTGAGCATGGCCATCGTCTACAGCCTCATCGGGGCCATCGTGGGTGAGTTCATCGGGGGGAGGCATGGTCTCGGAATCTTGATTCTGCAAATGAACTTCAACATGGACATGCAGGGAGTTTTTTCCGTGTTTGTGGTTCTTTCCATCATTGGGATCGCTTTTTATTTGGCCATGCGTTTTATCGAGCGCCGAGTTGTTTTCTGGACCTCCCGAAGCAGGGAGGTGATAGGACTTTGAAAGAGACAGGAGGTAGAACCGATGATTAAACGAGTTCATTTTCCCAAGTTCAGTGATCAGGAAGTTCAGAGCCGCTGGCAGAAGATTCGTGATGCCATGGAGGAGCGGCAGTTTGATTGTCTTCTGATCTACGGTGCCTACTGCTCATTTGGCAGTGATCCGGGAGAGGCCAACCTGCGCTACGTGACCAATTTTGTGGATCAGTTCCAGGCCTACTGCGTTTTTCCCAAGGCGGGTGAAGCGACGCTGGTCACCAGCTTCAATGGCCACATTGCCACGGGCAAGGAAGTTTCGGCGGTTGGGGATTTTCGGTTCGGCGGGCTGAAAATCGATGAAAAGGTCGTGGAGATGGTGCGCGAAAAGGGAATGGAGAAGGGAAGAATTGGAATCGTGGGAGTGAATTCCTCGAGACGGGTTTCCATTCCTCACGAGCAATATGTCCAGATCACAGAATCCCTGCCCGAGGCCGAGTTTGAAATCGCCACCGACTTGATTGAGAGTTTACGCCGGATCAAATCCGACGAGGAAATCGAGTTTCTTCGGCGGGGCGCACAGATCACGGACCAGTCTCTGGACGCCTATGTGAAGGCGATTAAGAAGGGTGCCCGCAACATCGACCTCTATGATGAGGTTCTGGCCCGGACCCATCGAGAGGGAGGCACGCTGTGCTTTACTCTGTTAGGGTCGACTCCCATGGAGGATCCCAACATGGCCTTTCCGGACGCCTACATGTCGGATCGACCCATTGCCCGGGGCGATGTCATTATCAGCGAGCACAGCTCTGCCTATGGGGGTTATTCCGGACAGATCCTGAGAACCGTGTTTGTCGGTCCACCCAACAAACACTACGAGAAGCTGTTCCAGATTGGCCGGGAAGTTTTCGACAGGGTGCTCTCATCCATTCGACCGGGAAGCACGGAAAAGGAAGTTCAGGAGGGCGCCCAACCCATTCTGGACGCGGGTTTGACCGTTAAGGCTCCCCTGTTGCACGGGTGGGGGAACTTTATCGAGCCTCCCATCATGGGGGTCAAGGGTTCAGCCCATCCCATACAGAGCTATACCTTCCAAAAAGGGCACACCATAGTGATTGAACCCAATCCCAGCACGCTGGACGGAAAGAGCGGTATCTTTCTTGGAGATCTGTGTGTGGTGACGGAAAATGGAGCCGAAAGCCTCCACGGTTATCCTATGGACCCGATTGTGGTGGAAGGGTTTTGAGGACTGAGTGATGAGGACTGAGGACTGAGCGCTGAAACTTGGGACGAGGAAGGAAACCATTGTGAAGACTCATCTGCTTTCGAATCGATCGGGGTTGATTGTGTGGGTGCTGCTGTTGTTAGCAGCCCCGGCCATGATGGGCCAGGATGCCAAGTCGTTGACCATCCTGCGCTGGGCACTGGGCGCTCCTCAAATCGATCCTCTTCTTGCCCAGACCAGCGTTGCCAAGGAAATGGGCTATTTCGCCGAAGGGGGTATTGATGTGGAGGTCACACCCTTAGGTGGCGGGGGCCGCTCGGTTCCCCTGGTTGCCTCGGGACGGTCGGAAATCGGCTACATCGGCGCCGAGACACTGATACTGAACGCCTCCCGGGGCAGGGATCCAGGCATCATCCTGATCTTCAACCAGAATCGGGACCCCATGTTCCTGTGGGTGGTCAGGCCCGACAGCCCCATCAAGAGCATCCAGGACGTCAAGGGAGAAACGATTGGCACCCTCAGTCTTGCCGCCGCCGGTACCTCTTATGCCAAAGGTGTGTTGATGAGTCTGGGGATTGACCCTGAAAATGATGTGGAGTTTGTGGCGGTGGGCACAGGTCCCAGTTCCACGGCGCTGCTGCAGCGGGGTCAGATTGCGGTACTGGTTCAGTCCGACACCATCCTTGCCGCCATGGAGCAGGTGGGGGCAGAGTACCGGTATCTTCCCGATACCGAGTACGCCGAATCTTATTTTCAGGGAGGGCTGTTCGTCCGCAGGGATTATCTGAAAACGAACCGAAAAGAGGTGTGTGCCTACGTTCGGGGAATCGCCAAAGGAGTCGAGTTCACCTTTGAAAATCCTGAGGCTGCCATCCGCATCCATTGGAAGATCTATCCCGAGTCCAAACCCAAGGGGATGAGTGAAGCGGAGGCCTTGAAATTTTCACTGGCGGTGCTGCGCTCAAGAATGTACAAGTGGGATCCTAGTGACGAACTGGTGAAAAAACATGGGGCCTACAGTCATGAAGAGTGGATGAAAATTGTTGAGCTGATGGGTTTAGGAGACAAGGTGACCGACCAGATGGTGCAGTCGCTGTACACCAATGAAGTGGTGGATTGCGCCAATGATTTCGATCTCCAAGAGGTTCGAGAACAGGCCAGAAACTACCGGCTGAAATAACAGCCGGAAATCCCAAATTCCAAGCACTAAGCTCCAAACAAATTCCAAATCTCAAACCTAAGATTCAAATTCCAAAACCGCTCAGCTGGGGTAACTAGTCCTGGTTGAAATCCTGTGGTTTCAGTGTTGAATTTTGTTTGGGATTTGGGATTTAGAATTTGGAATTTCCGCGGAGCGGAGTGTTTGTCCAGGCAGAAAGGGTGGCATTGGACAATCGAGAGCATCGGCGAT
>JACZQQ010000250.1 GCA_022545645.1 Acidobacteriota bacterium
TGACGCCATCCTCTGGGGTGACGCCATCCTCTGGGGTGACGCCATCCTCTGGGGTGACGCCATCCTCTGGGGTGACGCCATCCTCTGGGGTGACTAATGAAGATGTTTGTAGCCAGACCCGTGGTTGGGTCATTTTCGAAAGGAGAAGAGATGCAATTCATCGTTTATTGGGGAGACTGATCTCTCGCCCTTGACACAGACCATTTCGTAAATTGCAACCAGAGGTTGCCTCTGGGCAAGAGCACTTCTCAGTTTTTTGGGGTAGTGCTGGTGAGTCCAGCGGCAACTCCATTGTATATTCCCGCTCCATTCCCGGGGGGCGTTTGCGGGCTCGAGGGTTCCGCCTGTCCCTTGACGCCAGTTGCGATTGCACTCCTTCCGTTCAGTGCTGGGAGAAGTTCGATCTTCCCGTACCTAGTCCGCTGTGCGCAACTCGATAAAAGATTGATGGTCGGTACGTTAAAGTAGTACAATAGAACAGGTTAAGAGCGCACACACCGGGGTTGGGAGGGGAACAGTCATTTCAGTCGCTCCCTTGTTGCAGGCTCTCCTGAAAACAAATTGGATCCTTTGACCAAAAAACGAATCGTGAAACCGGCATGATTTTTTTCGAGAGAGACATGCCAATCCGGGCAAAAATATACCTTCTGTCCGTAATGGCAGGCGGAGCGCCGATACTTTTCTTTTCCTTATATTATTCGGTTACCAGCACCGATATTCGATGGCTCTACCTGGCCTGCCTGACCGTGTTCGGGAGCTTCTTCCCAGTGCGGATACCCTCATTTAGAGGGAAAACTCAACCGGTTGTCGTTACAACCAGTGACGTCTTCATCTTCACCGCCATCCTGCTCTTCGGCCCGGAGGTTGCCGTAACGGTGGCAGCGATCGACAGCGGTTTGACAACGATCATTTCCTCGAGATCAAAGCGATCGCACAAGATCATCTTCAACCTCACCCAGCTTTCTCTGGTGACTTTTGTGGTCGGACACATTTTCTATCAACTGCAGGGGGTCTCCCCTCCTCTTGATGTGACCACAGTGGACATCACCAGCTTTTTCCTGGCACTGGGCTTGTGCTCGATTCTGTATTTCGTTCTGAACACCGCAGCAGTGGCTACAGCGATCGCTTTAACCCTCAGAGAAAGAATTTTTATAACCTGGAAATCCGACTTCCTGTGGGTTTCCTTGACCACCTTTGCCGGAGCCTCTGCGGCCGCCCTGATCTTTCTCTTTTTTAAAGAAACTCCCTTCTTTGCCATCGCCGTGGCCGCGCCGATCGTTTTGATCATCTACTACGCTTACAAGATCAATCTGGACCGCATCAACTCGGCTCAGAAGCACGTCAGCCAGCTCAACGAACTCTATCAATCGACCGTTGAATCTCTGGCCATGGCCATCGACGCCAAGGACGCCAAAACCCATGGCCACATCCAGCGGGTCCAGACCCTGACTCTTCGGCTGGCTGAATACTGCGGAGTGACTGACGAAAATGAAATTGAAGGACTGCGGGCCGCTTCTTTGATGCACGATATCGGCAAGCTGGCAATTTCCGAGTACATCCTCAACAAACCCTCCCCGCTCACCAAGTGGGAGGAACAGAAGGTGCGTAAGCACCCCAGCATTGGGGCGGATATTCTCAGCCTGGTGCCCTTTCCTTATCCTGTAGAGAATCTCGTACGCTACCATCATGAGAAATGGGATGGGACCGGATATCCGGAGGGACTCAAGGGGGAGGAGATTCCATTGGGTGCGCGAATCCTTTCCGTTTCCGATTGCTACGACGCCCTGCGCTCCGATCGTCCCTATCGCCCCAAATTATCCTCCAAGGTCGCTCTGGAACACATCATTTCGGAATCCGGTAAGTCCTACTACCCGCCCGTGGTCGAACAACTGGTTGCGCACATCGACGAGTTGGAAAAGGCCATGAAAGAGTCGGAGCAACACATCGCCTCCAAGATTTCTCCCCTGATGGACGAAGACGGCGCAGGCTCGTCGGAGACAGAAGACAAAACCCAGATCGATTCCACGGTCTTTCACGAAATCGCTGCCACCCACATCGAAATTCAAGCTCTTTACGAGATCTCGCGGGTACTGGGCAAATCGCTCAAGGTTTCGGAGACCCTTTCTCTTCTGGCTGAGAGGATTCAGAAACTGGTTCCCTACGCCTCTTGTGCTATCTTCCTGATGGACTCGCAGACCGACCAACTGTCTCCCTATCATGTTGCCGGCTTGCACGCCGAGGAGCTTGAAGGCATCAAACTCAGGGTGGGCGATGGCATCACAGGCTGGGTGGCCGCTCACAGGCAGTACCTCATGAACGTCTCACCCGCTCCCGATTTCATGGACTCGGAAGTCCTACACTCCGCTTACCGCAGTTGTTTGGTCATGCCTTTGTCCCTGAACAACAGCATCGTCGGGGTGATCTCACTCTACTCAGACCAGCCTGATGATTATCACCAGGATCATCTCCGCTTTATGGAGACCATTGCCGATCCCGCCGCCACAGCCATCAGGAACGCCATCATCTACGAGCAATCGGAAGAGAACGCTTACACCGACGTCTTGACGGGACTTCCCAACCTGCGCTTCTTCCACGTCTTTATGGAGCGGGAACTCAAACGCTTTGCTAACCTGGGACAACCCGTTACCCTTCTCATGATGGATTTGGAGTCCTTCAAGGAAATAAACGACAGGTTCGGCCACAAGACCGGGGACCGGATCCTGGTGGAGATCGCCACCCTCCTTAACAGTCACCTGCGTGAATCCGACACCTGTGTTCGATATGCCGGGGATGAGTTCATTGCTATTCTGCCGGGAGTGAGCAAGGACAATGCCACCCACGCCATTCAGCGTATCCAGAAGGCCCTCGACGAACATCGCATCATGATCAACGAACACGACTCGGCACAGGTGGGCATCAGCATCGGGGCGGCTACCTTTCCGGAAGACGGAAGAGAACCGGATATCCTACTTGTGGTGGCGGATCAGGCCATGTACAAGGATAAGGCTGCGCGTCAAAAGAAGAAGTTCCCTTCGGAAGTCATTCGCTTCAGAAGGGGTACAGCAGATCAATCCTCCTAAATCTCATTGATCAGTATCATCATCCCGACCTTCAACCGTGGCCCGTTTCTGGCACGTGCCATCCAGTCGGTCCGGGAACAGGCCTTCCAGGACTGGGAACTCATTGTGGTCGATGACGGATCCGAGGATGAGACTCGAGCCATCGTTGAAGAGTTCCAGGATCATCGCATTCGCCACTTCTACCAGAGACAGCGTGGAGTGAGTGCTGCCCGCAACACCGGCATCGGCCTGTCCCGTTACCCCTGGATCTGTTTTCTGGACAGTGATGACCGGTGGCTGCCTGCCAAACTGCACCGGCAACTGGAAGAGCTGGAGTGCTATCCCCACTACCAGGTGGTATACACCGATGAGATCTGGATTCGGAGAGGTCAGCGAGTCAATCCCAGGAAAATCCACCGCAAATACAGCGGATGGATCTACCATCGCTGTCTTCCCCTGTGCATCATCAGTCCCAGTTCGGTACTGCTGCACCGGAGCATTCTGGAACGGGAGGGCCTCTTTGACGAAGATTTTCCGGTTTGTGAGGACTATGAGATGTGGCTGAGGATCTCTTCTCGGCAACCCATCCTCTTTCTGGAGGAACCCCTCATCATCAAGGTAGGCGGGCATCCCGACCAGTTGTCCCAAAGCCTGTGGGGACTGGATCGCTATCGCCTGCAAGCGTTGATCAAGATCTACTCCTCGGGGCGTCTCACCCCCCAGCAGGAACTGTGGACGGCTCGCCAGATCATCGAGAAACTGACCATCTTAGCCACCGGTTTTGCCAACCGGGGCAAGCCGCTCGAGGCAGACCAATATCAGAGAATGATCCGAGAGTGGTCCAGTCGGGCTAGCCCTGATGAGGCATAGGTTCTCGCCACGAAGCGGGGTAGACGCCGCCAGATCCGCCGTCGCAGTTCGGTGTGAGGCACACCCTAACCTCCGACTTGAGACTTGTCGGCACTGTTGGCTA
>JACZQQ010000047.1 GCA_022545645.1 Acidobacteriota bacterium
AGAGTGCGATTCGCGCGCGTTCCAGGTTTCAGTTTTAAATTTGGGGTCACGAACAAATCACCAATTACAAAATTCAAATCACAAACAAATTCGGATTAAAACAGGTAACTACACTTCGGAGTTTGTTTAGGATTTAGTGCTTGGAATTTGTTTGGAATTTATGATTTATGATTTAGGATTTCAGCCGGTCTGCCGGCTGTTAACTTACAGGGTTTCTTAGGGTTCCGATCTTCTCGATCGAAACTTCGACCACATCACCAGCCTTCAGGAACACAGGGGGCTTACGAAACACACCCACTCCTCCCGGTGTCCCCGTAAAGATGAGATCACCCGTTTTCAAGGTGATGCTCTGTGAAATATAGGAAACCAACGTGTAGCAATCAAAGATCAGGTGTCGTGTGTTGGAGGACTGTTGCACCTTCCCGTTCACACTCAGCTCGATATTCAGCTGGTGAGGGTCCCCGATTTCATCTTCCGTGACCAGAAAAGGACCGCAGGGGGCAAAGGTGTCGCAGGACTTCCCTCGAACCCATTGCTTGTCGGAAAATTGCAGATCTCTGGCGCTGACGTCATTCCCGATGGTGTAACCCGCGATGGCCTCACGTGCTCTCTCTGGCGACAGTTCTTTACCGCTCTTTAGCATCACGACACACAGTTCCGCTTCCGGGTCTACTTTTTGACTGATAGCTGGGAGTTCGATCTCATCGTCGTAACCTATAAGGCTGCTGGAAAACTTGGCAAAAATAAGGGGATTTTGGGGAAGAGACAGATTTTGCTCCTCAGCATGGTCCCTGTAATTCAATCCTATGCAGATGATCTTCTCGGGATTGGGTATCGGGGGTAGAAACCGGACATCTTCTCTTGGGTAGATCGCCTCTGAGCTCTCCTTGAGCAGCTCACCTATTCTCCGGGCAGCCTCAATGGACTCGGCTCCCCGTGAAAGCCAGGACTTGAGATCCGGGGTATCCAGGAGCTCTTCTTCCGAGGTGGAAAGCTCTCCTCGGGCGGCCAGCTCGCCTCCAGCCTCGAGTAGGTCCACAATCCTTCCCTCTTGGAGTTCAAATCCAAAACGATTCTTTCTCTGGAGGGAAAAACTACAGAATCTCACCGGTCTGCGCCGGATTTCTGGGAGTTCTCAGCAACCGACTGGCTGTTATCGAGGATGCGAATTCTCTGCCCTGGATAGATAATTTGGTCCACCTCCAAATTGTTCCAGAGCAGTAGATCTCTGATGGATACCCTGTACCTGACGGCGATTCTGGAGAGTGAGTCTCCTCGTCTCACTTTGTGAGTAGCGGGTAATTGTTGGGAAGTGGGTTTCACCGACCTGGCTACCGAGGCTGCCGAATATCCACCCGCCAAGGGGATGAGAAGATCTTGACCTTCCCGTAACCGGTGAACATTTCGGATTCGATTCACCTGGGCAATCGCCGTAACCGAGGAGCGGTATCTTTGGGCGATCAGACCCAAAGTTTCCCCACGTTTCACTTTGTGATGCCGGACTTGTACTTTCCGGTCCTTGGGAAGGTTCGCCAGGCGCTTCTCGAGAAGATCAGCCTTACCCAGGGGCACTTTGAGCTTGTAGTCATCATCATGAAACGGGGTAATACCCCGCCTCAATTCGGGGTTCAATGCGAACAGGTCAGCCACCGGCACATCGATCTCTTCGGCTACAACCCGCAGATCAACCTGCTCCTTAAGATCGATGGTTTCAAACTGCAGTGGAGGATCCGGTTCGACCCAAAATCCGTACCTCTCCGGATTTCGAAATATGATGAGTGCGGCCAGAATCGAGGGAACGAAACTCCTCGTTTCACGGGGCAGCATTTTTCTTTTAACCATGGTCCAGTAATCAAGGGTTTTCCCATAGCGCCTGCGGACCCTGTCGATTCGGCGAGAACCCACATTGTAGGCTGCCATCGCCAAATCCCAGTTTTCGAAGTGCTCATACAAATCCCTGAGGTGTTGGGCAGCTGCATGAGTGGATTTGACAATATCGGAGCGCTCGTCGATCCACCAATCCTGTCTGAGACCGTACATTTTTCCCGTTCCCAACATGAACTGCCAGAGTCCCCTGGCTTTCGCTCGGGAGTAGGCATTGGGTTTAAAGTGGCTTTCCACATGAGCCATGTAGACCAAATCGAGTGGCACTCCCTCTTCTCGAAAGATCTCTCTAAAGAGGGGCACGTACCTTCCCGAGCGCTTCAAGCCCTCTTCCATAATCTCACGGCCACGATTCTGATAAAAATTCAGCAATCTGAGGACATCATCATTGAGAACCACCGGAATATCGAACCGAGTGTTCAGAAGGTCCTGGCCAGCCAACTCCCTCAAGTGAGGATCGACCTGAATGGCAAAGAGATTCAGGTCGTCAATCTCCTCGAAGTGAGGGGACACTAAACTCAAAGGCTGTATCTCCGCAGGATTGACCCAAGCCTGAAGTTCCAACTCCTGGATACCTCCTAATAAATCATAGTAGGCGCTTTCCAGATGAGGATTGAGGAAGAATTCGAATCCCGAGTGCTTGAGGGTATCCAGCGCCTGCTGAAAGTAACTGCGAGCCTCTTGAACCTCTCCCCCCTCGAAAAGTGTTTGCCCTTTCTTAAAGAGGTCCCAGCCCTGTTCAATCAACAGCTCGATGGGATCCGGCTGTTCAACAATCGTCTCCAGGGGAGAGTCACTGGGCAGGGGTTCCGGAGTGGATACCTGAACGACCGGTGGAGGCGACGGGTCAGCCTTGCCGGCTGCCGTATGCGTGGAGACATTGCGAGAGCTACAAGCTGAACCCAGTAACAGCCCACAAACGCCCGCAGCTTGTATTAATCTTCGCCTATACTGAAGCAAAATATCTAAGATTACGAAAGGGAACGCAAAGGTTCAGTTTACTGCTTTGCAATATTATTATGGGTCAGGGCAGTGGCCTCGGGGAGAAGTTCGATCGCCCGCAACACCTGTAGATCTACCTCTAGAGCAACCTTAAAGCTCTCTTCATCTCCAAACAAATTCAGGAACAGTTTCTGCTGGAGTTTGTTTTCAATCACTTGGCGGCTCTCTTCAAAACTCTGGTCCGTGACATCCACGTCCTTGCCCTTCAGGAATGTTTTGAAGAGCCCCAGGACTTCCTCGGTGATGGCCAACTTCTGTATGAGTTCGTCTCGATTTTCGGGTGTCACTTCAGGGTTAAATTGAAGGCCGAATCGAATTTCTCCATCCATTAACTTATTCACAAACTCAACAAACAACCTTTCTCGCTCAATCGTTCTCACGAGCCTGCTGGAGCTTACAAGGCTCACTTGCTCGTCCGGTGTGATTCCTCCGCCTCCGAACACCTCTCGGCCACTGTCAGTGTGATGGACCTCACCTCCACTTGTGGTGGTATCGTCCCGGCTAAAGAAATAGTCATAGAAACTATTGGAATAGTCGCGTTGAATCAGCCGGTTACTCGGCGTGTAGTATTGTCCGGTCGTTAAGGCCAAGCCCCTATTCCCTTCCAGGGGATAAATAGTCTGCACCAGGGCTTTGCCGAAGCTTGTTTCACCGACTATGAGGGCTCGATCATGATCCTGTAGAGCTCCGGAAACGATCTCGCTTGCGCTGGCACTATTTCGATTGATTAAGACGACCATGGGATAGTCGAAGGAGCGCCCAGTCTGGGCACGAAACTCACGCCCTTGAGAGCTTCTCCCCCGGGTATTCACGATGACCTGACCTTTGCGAAGAAATCGACCCGAAACGGCAAGAGCCTGGTTCAGGGCACCTCCGGGATTGTCACGCAGATCCAGAATCAGACCCGACAGGTGTTCCTCGTCCAGCTCTTCCAAGGCATCGTTCAGCTCTTTTCCCGTGGTTTCCGAAAACTTGTTGATTCTGATGTAGCCAATGTTCTGATCAAGATGAAAAACGTACTTGATGGTAAATAGGGAGATCTCGTCACGGATCACGGTTAGCTCAAGGGGCTCCAACTCACCGGGACGCTCAACAGTTATATTGACTGCCGTCCCCTTGGGACCTTTCAAATGGGGGATCACATCTTTATTGAGATCCCAGTCATCGATGGGCTCACCCTCGATCTTGGAAATCACATCACCCGCTCTTAATCCAACTTTATAGGCTGGAGTTCCAGGTGCCGGAGGTTCCACGACAGCTACCCTTCCACTACCCGGGGATTCTGCACGTATGGTGATCCCTAAGCCGTAGTATCTTCCTCGCTGTTCCTCTTGAAGCCGATTGTAGTCTGAGACGGTAAAGAAGGAGCTATGAGGGTCCAGTGTCCGCAGCATGCCTCGGACGGCGCTTTCCACCAATTCCTCGGTGGGAATCGGCTCCACGTAGTGCTCTTGGATCGCTGCCAGGGCTCCGGTAAATACCTGAAGCAGCCTCTCGGTCTCACCCTCCAGAGGGGCACTGGCACTGAGCGGTTCGCCCAACCATCCACCCAGAAGCGCAGTAACGAGAACGGCACTGACCAAAAAGAAGCCTAATCTGTTCTGCATCCACTCACCTCAAACTAATAGTATAACATCTACATACTGACGGATAAAAGCCATGCCAGCGCTGATCAGAGGGAGCGCCAGGGGTTACAGGAGAGGCGCCTTCGTTGGTTTTAGATAGGAGGCTGCTCTTTGGCGTCACCGGGTATCCGGGGCCTATCCCGGAGCGAATCTAATGCATGTAAAAGAAGCAGCTGAAAATGCCTGGCGGTGCGTCCGGCAGTTGATGTGTGACCTCCAGCTGACCATCGGAAGAAACAATGGCTGAGATGGCCTCTCCTTCTGAATTGAGAGCTTCCAACCGATGGGCAAAGACGATCGTCTGAGGCTGGACGTTGGCCACATTGAAACTCACTTCCACGAGCGGCCCATCGGGAATGGGCCGCTTGCTCTTGATCGACAAGTGCAATAGTACGGTCCCTTCCTCTGCCATTTCCGAAGCGGGCTTGTCCTGAACCTCCACATCGAGAACCGCTTTAGCCAGATCGGCAGCAATTCCCAGGCGCGAGCTCACATAGGCGAGCTTACTCTTGGGGAACTCGATCCAGTGATCCAGCTGGGACACGGCAACGTCGGGAGAGTTAGCGAGGAGAAGGGTCAAATAGGCCCGCTCTCCGGGTAAAACATGGGGAGAAGCCAGGATCACAGTTGTCTTTTCGTCCAGGGCTGTCGCTTCTTCCTGAGCTATCGCTTCTTCCTGGGCTGTTGCTTCTTCTTGGGCTGCCTCTTCTTCTTGGGCTGCCGCTTCTTCTTGGGCTGTCGCTTCGCCCTGGGCTGTCGCTTCGCCCTGGGCGAGAATCTGAATCATTCCAAGGCTCACCAGTAAAAGAGTTCCCAATAAGCACTTATTCATGAGTCATCAATTCTAACCCGAATTCCCTCTGCTGTGAAGTGTTGGAAAATTAGTTCCCAATCGCCTCGATACCCGTTTGAATGCCGGCGACGAACTTCTCCAGATTCTTTTTGGCCACACGTTCCATCAAGCCTCCAGCACCAAAAGCCGCTAGTTTACCCCCCACCTTCACATCACCAGTCCAATTGATTGTGGTCATTCCCTCTCCAGCTTCCTCCAGAGTAAAGCTGGTGATCGTGTCCACCACACTTGCCATTCCTGATCCGCTTCCGATGACCTTGGCACTCACCGGTTCCACCTTGTCAGTAAGGCGGAGCTTCATGACCATAGTCCCCCGGATATGGGATATCCCCACCTTGGCCTTAACCGTGAAGTTATTCTCATCCTCGATCTCCACATCCTCCACATCGGGCATAAAACGGGTCACTCTTTCAGGATCAACCAGGAACTTAAAGGCCTCGGCCCGGTCGGCCTTGACGGTGAAGCTTCCTTTTAATTGCATATCGGATACTCTCCCTTACATAGAACCATTTACCATTGAAGCGAATCTATACAATCGTAACTGAGCCTACGAGTCAAGTTTAGTGTCTCCTTCCATAAACGTCATCGTATTTAGGGAACGAGACACTTAGGGCCCCATTCACCCTGGCAAGGGTCTCTTGACAGGGTTGGCCGGGTCCCATACCCTCTCTACTGCGGCCTTCCCATCAACTTGAGTGATCTTTTTCCATGGTCTTTTTTTCCAAGATCCTAGCAGGCCCTGCAGCCTTTCTTCTGATCTATCTCTTACCTTTGCAGGGGCTTCCATACAATGGCCGTATCGCCTTTGCCACCTTCGTCTGGGCCGTTGTCTGGTGGATGGCACGACCCATCCCCTGGGGTATCTCTTCTCTGCTCCCCCTTGTGGTGTTCCCGGTCCTGGGCGTGATGTCGATCCGTGCAACCACTGCTCTTTATGGCCAAAGGATCTTCTTTTGGATCCTTGGAATCACCATGCTCGGCTATGCTCTTGAAAAGCACGGGGTAGCCAAGCGAGTGGCCCTCAGATTCCTGACCCTGAAGGGAGTAGCCAACAGCACAGCTAAGCTGACGTTTATGTACATGTTGGTGACCGCCATCATCTCCATGTTCATCGCCGACGTTGGGGTGGTGGGGATGATGATGCCCATAGGAATGTCACTATTTGCCTACATCAGCGGGGTCACGGGTATCGCTCCAGAGGCTGGTAAGAAAAGCCGACTGGCTTCTTTTCTGGCGTTAGGGACGCTTTATGGAGCCGTGGCCGGGGGGGTGGCGACCATAGCCGGTCTCCCTCATAACGCTATCGGGGTCTCTCTGGCTGAAAGTCTGGCTGACACGTATATCGGGTGGTTCCGGTGGATGAAGGTGGGAGTACCGCTTTTCGTGGTCTTGCTGGTCAGCTTTTATTTTTTGCTCCGCTATTTTTTCCCTCCGGAAATTGCCACGATTCCAGGAGGCCGGGACTTTGTTCAGGGTGAACTCAAGAAACTGGGAAAGATGACGGTCGGAGAAATCAATGTGCTTGTGAGTTTCGTGTGCATGGTGCTGCTGTTTACCGGCCCCTCCGTGATTGCCCTAGCTTTGGGAGCAGATCATCCTACCGCCCTTTACCTGCGCAACGCTGTGCCCACCTGGCTGGTCCCGCCGGCCATTCTGTTCCTGCTTTTCCTTCTGCCCGTGAATGTTCAAAAAGGTGAGGGGACATTGGTCTGGCGTGACGTTGTTGAGCACGCACCCTGGAACATCATCTTCCTGTGTACGGGTGCGGTGGCCATGACTGACGCCCTCAGCCAATTTGGATTCCTGGAGTTTACAAATGGCGTGATCGGGGGCTTGGGCATCGGGATAACGGGATTGCCCTTCCTGGCTGCCGGGGTCACGGTGGTGGGAACCAATCTCTTTTCAGGAACAGCTGCATCCACTCTCTTTTGCAGTATCTTTATCCCCACGGCCGCGGAAATTGGCTTCAACCCTGCCAGTATGGCCATCCTCATCCCCAATGCCGCGGTGGGGATATTATTTCCCTGGGCCGGAGCATCGGCAGGTACGGCCTTCGCCTCCGGCTTTCTGGACATGAAAGAGATGATCAAAGTGGGAGTGGTAGCCTCATTGCTGATCTTCGTGATCACGACGCTCATTCATCTGCTTTTCGCACCCATACTCTAGCCCGGATTATGCATAATCCGGGCTAGAGCGCGCTGCGCCCGTCTTCGTGCGGTCGTCACTTCGTGACTTCGTGCGGTCGTGCTGTCGGAGCGCCTGGTCTTGATTGAGGAATGTAGGGGCGCACGGCTGTGCGCCCACAAACCCTGCTTTATCAACAGCTTATAGGGGCGCACAGCCGTGCGCCCCTACACGAGAAATCTGGGGTCCGGTGCTCAGAACGCTCCCGATGTTTCGTGGACGACCTGTCCTCCCATGAGGGTCATTAGGATCCGCAGCTTGTCCAGATCGTTCTCGGGAAAGGTCAGATAGTCTCCGCCCAGTACGACCAGATCGGCCAGCTTCCCTGCTTCGATGGAACCGAGGGTATCTTCCTCCCCACTGTAACGGGCGGCCCAGATGGTATACATGCGAAGGGCCTCTTCCCGACTGACTTTCTCATCCGGGTCCAGTTGTCGACCCTTGTCATCCAAGCGGGTGATCCATTTCATTATGGTAAACAGGGGTGCCGCGGTGCGAGGATTAAAGGCGTCGGCTTCGGCTGCCGGCTTGAGTCCGAAATCGATCAAGGATTTGACCGGCTGCATTTTGTAAACCGCGTCCATGCCGTACATTTCAACCAGGTTGTCGTTGTTGTAAAAGGCTTTGGCGTAGACGCTGGGAATCACATCCATCTCTTTGAGCTTTGCATAGTGCTCCGGCTTCCACATCAAGCCGTGATCAATGGCGAAGTGACGGCCCACCAGGGACCGCTCACGATGGGCCTCTTCAAAGACCTCCAACATCAAGGTATTGCTCAAGTCACCGCTGCTGTGCAGCGAGGAGACCGTCCAACCGTAACGATTGGCCAGGATGATGCTCTGCCGGTCACTGGTGGCCAAATCACCGCTTTCCTCCCACTTGTTCATGCCGTAAGGTCCGTAAGGATCTCCCGCCAGGGTTTTGATTTTGGCCTGCGTGGTTGCAGAGGACCCGTTGCCGGCGGTGCCGTCCACAACCTGGACCGAGGTCCCGATGATCTTGAACATGTCATTTCCAACATCGGTCAAATTTCCCAACCTCTTCAAGTACGCCTCCGCAAACCCATTTTGGCGCAAGAAGTGGTGGGCCACGCGAACTCTCATGGTCAGTTCATTTCGCGTCATCAGATCCCGAAAGACAGACACCTCCAGACCGCCGGCCCGTCCCATCAAGGTGGTTAATCCCATACGATTGTGGCGGCGAAAGGAGTCCTTCTGAGGTTCCAGCAAAGCCTCCACCTCCGGCCAAGGTTTCAGCTCGTAGGTGGGAACCCCGGCAGCGGCTCCTCTCAGGTGGCCGGTCCTCTGCCCCTTCTCGTCTCTGACGATGCCCGGAATCTGGTCAGGAACGTGCTTCAAAACCAGACTGTTGGCGACAATCTGATCATTCATGGCCTCGATGTAGAGTGGATTCTCGGGAGCCACTTCATCGAGAAGTGTGACGTTCAGCTCATGATTCACGACGGGGTTGCTCGGTCCGCTCAGTGCAATGAGTTCTCCGGGCTTCGCCTGCGCCACGCGAGCCCGTAGCCCCTCCAGCGCCGTCTCCAGCGTTTCATAATTCAGCTCTTCCTCCCGGGCCTGGCCCGGAACGCGAGTCACCCAAGCGGAGTGCAGGTGGGTATCCATAAAACCGGGGACGACCGTGCGGCCCTCCAGGTCGATCCGCCGGGTCTGGGGCCCCGCCATGGCCAGAATTCTCTGGTTGTCTCCCACCGCCAGGAACTTCCCGTCTCGAACAGCCACCGCTTCAGTAATCGTGAACTGCTCGTCGACGGTCAGAATCTGACCGTTGTAAAAGACCAGGTCCGCATAGGCAAGGACTTCGGGCGGCAGGCTTGCGGGACTCTGAGCCCAGCCGGTCCTGACGGTTGCCACAACACATAGAAACAACAAAAAGCGATACAAATTATTCCAATGACGCTGATTCATCATGATTATTTCCTCCGCGGAGCTTATTGGATGAGGCCCGCTTCTCTCTTCCCTTCTACGGTGATGGGCTCGCCGATCCACCCGATTTCGTTGTCATCGAAGTCGTATCGGTTCCCGAGGCACTTGAGTCTAGAGTTGCCAAGAAACACTGTCAAGATTCACCTAAAACGCTCCGGCGGTCTCGTGGACGATTCGCCCCCCCACGACAGTCATCAATATTCGCAGCTTGTCCAGGTCGTTTTCGGGGAAGGTCATAAAGTCTCCACCCAGCACCACCAAATCGGCCAATTTGCCGGGCTCAATGGAGCCGAGGATCTCCTGCTCTCCGCTGTAACGGGCAGCCCATAGAGTGTACATGTAGAGGGCTTCCCTGCGATCAATTTTCTCCTCCGGGTTAATCAGACGACCCTTATCGTCCAGCCGTGTGATCCACTTTTGCATATTGAACAGGGCCGCCTGGGTGCGAGGATCAAAAGCGTCCGCTTCCGCCGCCGGGCGAATACCGGCTTCGATCAGGGATTTGACGGGCTGCATGTTATACACCTCATCCATTCCATAGATCGACACCAGCGTGTCATTGTCGTACATCGCTTTGGCAAAGAGACTGGGAACGATATCCATTTCTTTGATCTTCTCGAAATGCTCCGGCTTCCACATCAAGCCGTGATCCATTCCAAAGTGGCGGCCAACCAGGGATCTTTCTCTGTGCGCCTCTTCAAAGACTTCAAGCAAAATGGTGTTGCTCATGTCACCAGAGCTGTGCAGGCCGGATATGGTCCAGCCGTACCGATTGCCGAGAATGATGTTTCTGCGATCGCTGGTGGCCAGATCCCCTGTTTCTTCCCATTTGTTCATGCCAAAGGGTCCGTAAGGATCTCCTGGAGGAGGATTGAGCTTCGCCTTGGAGGTACGAGCTGACCCGGTGATCGACGCTCCATCCACCACCTGGACCGTGGCCCCGATGATTTTGAACATGTCGTTTCCGAAATCAGTGAGATTACCCAATCTTTTCAAATAGGCCTCCGGACGTGAGTTTTGACGCAGGAACTCATGGGCCACACGAACTCTCAGTGACAATTCGTCCCGGGTCATCAGTTCACGGAAAACCGAAATCGACAGCCCCCCGGCACGTCCCATGATGGTGGTCAACCCCTGCCGGTTGTGACGGAGAAATCGGGTCTTCTGAGGTTCCAGCAAAGACTCCACCTCGGGCCAGGGTCTTATCTCATAAACGACAATCCCGCCTGCACCGCCCCTGAGCTGACCGGTGGGTCTTCCCTGATCATCTCTTAGAATGCCAGGAGTATCCGGAGGAACTTGCTTCAAGACCAGGCTATTGGCGACGACCTGGTTATTGAGGCCTCTGACATAAAGGGGATTTTCGGGGGCAACCTGATCCAAGAGAGCAACATTTAACTCTTGTGTGACCACTTTGTTACTGGTTGAACTCACGGCGATGAATTCTCCGGGCTCGGCTTCTTGAACCTTAGCTCTAAGCGTTTCCAAAGCGCTCTCCAGTGTGTCGAAGTTGTTCTCCTCGAACCCGCCTCCTCTGGCGGAAGGCGGACTCGTGATAAATGAGGCGTGCTGGTGAGTGTCGATGAAACCAGGGACCAGGCTGCGACCTTCCAAGTCCACTCGCCGGGTCTGGGGCCCGGCCATAGCCAAAATCCTGTCATTACCTCCTCGGGCCAGAAACTTCCCGTCCCGAACGGCTATCGCTTCGACAATCGTGAACTCTTCATCGGCTGTCAAAATACTGCCGTTGTAAAAGACCAAATCTGCATAGGCAATGACCTCTGGAGGCAAGTTTGCAGGGCTCTGAGCCCAGCCCAAAGCCACGCTGAGCCAGAGACAGGTCCATACCCCAAACACCGTGCGAATTCTCCAATGACGTTTTTTCATGGCGACACCTCGATCGAATGGTCTTCGTTGCGAAACAAGAAGAATACTATCCTCAGGATAGCCCTCTGAGCACTGGAAATCCAGGCCTTTTTGGATTTGACACGGCTGCCTGCTGGATTTATGGTGAGCGCAGATAGGGCATCTTGTGGATCACTAATCAAGGAGACCCCGGATATGAATTTGGATGAGATCAAAGAGAAACTGGCAAGGTCTTGCCGGATCATTGAAATGCAGAGGGCTACGGAAAAGGGACGAGGTCACCAGTGCTACCTTCATCCGGATGGTGACAAGATTCTGATACCCGGGCACCTGCACGATTACGGCAAAGCCATCGCGGACATTCAAGGGGAGGATATTGTCACCATGGATTTTGAGGGGAACGTCCTGGAGGGCAAACACTCCGAGCCCATGGGTGAATTTCACGCCTATACCGCCGTATTCCGCGCCAGAAAAGACGTCAAGAGCGTTGTCCACTGTCACCCTCCTTACGCAAATATCCTGGCTGCAGCAGGGAAGAGCATCCTCCCCATCGCCCGTGATGGGTGTCTTTTTTATGAAGGCGTTCCTGTCTACGAGGGATATCCCCTGTACGTGGGTACGAGGGAGATGGGAGAAGAGCTGGTAGAGACACTGGGGGACAAGAGGGCTGTTCTTCACAAAGGCCATGGAGCATTCGTGGTGGGAAGAAGCGTCGAAGAAGCGCTGATTAGGACCTTAAGTCTCGAGAAAGCGGCTGAGACTCAGTTGTTCGCCTCAATCTTGGGAACCTTAACTCCCATCCCCGTGGAGAGGATGACGGAAAGGGAAACAGACCCCGACGATCACATCATCGATGACTTTTTTGGGTACTACTCAGGAAAGCTCGATAAGTTGGAGGGGAAATAGGGGGACTGGGGAATTTAATTCGGGGACAGACTACTCATTCCCCAATTTCGAAATTGGGGAATGAGTAGTCTGTCCCCGAATTAGGCCTCCCCCCCTATTTCCCCCCTTATTGACTTGTTCAGGACGGGTGACATACACTGATTGGAGAGACCGGACCATCAAAATGTGGAATCTTGGCTTTCCTGAAATAGTCATCATTTTTATTGTGGCCCTGGTTATTTTCGGCCCTCGAAAACTGCCTGAGCTAGGCCGTTCTCTGGGCCGAGGATTGTCCGAATTTAAGAGAGCTTCTAACGAACTCAAGCGGACCTGGGAGGACGAAGTCGAAGCCGTCAAACACGAAGTAGACGTGGGACAGGACGAGCTGAAGAAAATCCAAACTGACCTTGAGTAGACTTTTATACTGACATCGCCCATAACCAGCCCTTCCAAGCACTTTCCCATGACTGCCTATGACAGATGACCCCGGCAAGTCCCCTCCGTCCAGCCCTCCGGAATCCGATTCTCCGGAGCCGGCGGCTGTCGCCTCTGAATCCGAAAAGGTAGAGCTTAAGGAGGAAGAAGACTTAGAGCTTCAGGAAGAAGAAGACTTCGCTCCTGATTTGACCCCTCCTGAGTCACCTCCTGCGCCTCCCTCTACTCCGGAAACATCCGATGGAGAACCTCCCGATGGTGCAGGAGGGGGGATCCTGGGCTCCACAATGACTTTCCTGGAGCATTTAGACGAGCTTCGAAAACGGATCCTTCACAGTGCGGCGGCCGTGGGCATTGCCTTTGTCATCTGCTGGGCTTTCAGTGAGCAGATCTACCGTTTTCTGGCCGTTCCCATCGCAAATGTAGTCGCTCCCGGTCAGAGCGTTGAAGCAGGAATGAAGGAGTTGGTATTCCTCAGGCCCACCGAGCCTTTTTCCATCTGGATTAAGGTATCCTTTGTGGCCGCCATTTTCCTGTCCGCACCCTACCTTGTTCTTCAGGTCTGGTTCTTCATCGCTCCGGGACTGTATCGAAAGGAAAAGTCTTACGCCCTTCCCTTTCTCTTTTCCTCCACATTCCTCTTCCTGGTGGGTGGGGCTTTTGCTTACTACGTCATTCTCCCCACAGCTCTGGAGTTTCTCATCAATCAGTATGGCGCTCCCTTTCGTGCCATGGTGAGTGCCATTGAGTATTTCAACTTCGAGGTGGTAATACTCGTGGGTATGGGGCTGGTCTTCCAACTCCCCGTCCTGGTGGCCTTTCTTTCCCTCTTCGGGCTCGTTACACCTGGGTTCCTGTGGAAGAATTTTCGCTATGCCTTCCTTGTGATCCTCATCGTGGCAGCCGTGGTTTCGCCTACGGCTGATGCCTTAAACCTGTTTCTGTGGAGCGGGCCAATGGTGGTGCTCTACCTGATCAGTATCGCCATTTCCTGGATCTTCAAACAAAGAAGGGCGAAAAAGGGAGTGAATCCACGAACGGAGTGAGCAGACTCACGAAACTGTCTCAAGAATCGGTTGATCCAGGTTGGTTGCGTAGGGGCGCACTGACGTGCGCCCTAGAAGCCTTTGATGAAGCAGGGTTTGTGGGCGCAGGTCAGTGCGCCCCTACAAGGCAGCCCGTACGCTGAGCCTTTAGAGATCCGTCACGTCGTACTCTTCCCGGTATTTCGGGGTCACATAAATATAGCTTTGCTCAATCAGTTCATCGACAAATTTCTTCATTCCCGGTTGAGCCTTGCGTTGGTAGAGTTGATTGGAGATTTCTGAGCGAACTTCTTCCAACGGCCTCTCTCGGGCGGGTACTTGGCTCACCACTTTGATGATCTGAAGTCCATACTCAGTGTTGATGATTCCGCTGACTGCGCCCTCCTCCAATTGAAAAGCCACTTCTTCAATGGGCGCCGCCATGGAACCTCGCTTGAAGCTGCCAATACCTCCACCTTGTGAAGCGGTCGGACCGTCTGAGAACCGTTTGGCCAAATCCTCAAAGGAAGCACCTGTTTGTAACTGAGAGAGCACTTCCTGGGCTTTCTTTCGCAACTGTGCCTCGTCTGCCCCTTCCCTCAAGAACAGGATCTCTTGGAGTTCCACTTCAGCTGTCTCGGTGTATCGCTCGATGTTCTCCTGGTAATAGGCCTCTATCTCAGGAGTGAGAAGGGTGAGCTTGGAATAAACGGATTGTTGAAGAAACGCGTCAATAACCAGTCGCTGTTTGA
>JACZQQ010000048.1 GCA_022545645.1 Acidobacteriota bacterium
TTTGCGTGCCACCCGGCTCATTGTGTGCTATTTTAGGGGGAAATCAACTCTTTGAGGAGGGCGCAATGAGAGGCACGGTATCCAAGATTCTGGTCCTGGCGGTTTTTATCAGCTTCATTCCCGGCTTGTTGGGTTTTCAGGACAGTGACACCTACAATGAAGAATACGATTTGTACGAGAAGGCCGAGGCGGAGAAAAATAGTAGTAAGCAAAAGGCTTTACTCCTGGAATTCGTGAAGACCTACAAGAAATCCGCGCTGGACCCGAACATCGCCTATCTCTATGCACAATTCTATCCAGGTCTTCGACAGCAGGGTCAATGGCAACAGCTGGCCACCACAGCCGAGGACTTCTTGCGATACCGACCCGATGACACGTCATCCATTCAGGCTGCCACCCAGGCTTACCAAAAACTGGGCAACCCTCGAAAGCTGGTGGACTTTGGCAGTAAGCTGTACGCCGACTCACCCAATGCCACCACTGCTTATTTCGTGGCCAAGGCCTACCAGGCGTTGAACGACCAGGCCAATTTCCGGAAGTGGGGGCAGCGCGCCGCTCAATACGATCCCAACAATTTACCGATATTAGTCGATTTATCCAGCTCTTACTGGGGTGGAAACGATCTCACCAAGGCTGTGGAGTATGCCAAGAAGGCGCTTGCGGCCGCCGACAAGCTCCAGAAGCCCGAGGGGCAGACGGATCAACAGTGGACAGCACAACTGAATCAGGTTCGTGGTTATTGTCACCGGGCTTTGGGCGAGCAGGCTTACGTGAGTAACCAGATGAGTACGGCCCGCAAAGAGTTCGAAGCGGCGGCGCAACACGACATCACCAACGACTTCGCGCACTATCGCCTGGGTTTCATTTACTGGGGAGCAGGGAGGATAGATCAGGCAAACCTATCTTTTGCCAAAGCAGTTGTGTTGAACGGGCCCAGTGCAAAGGATGCCAGAGATCAGCTCAACCAACTCTATCGGTCCACTCATGGCAACACCAGCGGAATTCCTAATCTGATCCAGAGGGCGAGAGAAGAAGTGGGGATGTAACTGAGAAATTCAAAACTGAAAATTCAAAACAAATTCAAAACCTAAAATACAAAATACAAAACCTCACAACTGTCTGTTCTACAGACGGTTAGCCTGGGTTACCTGGCTTTTGGTGTTGGCAGACGGGTCCTTTAGATGAGTTTCAAGTTTTAAATTTTGAATTTTGGAATTTCAGCCGGTCTTCCGGCTGTCAGTTTTTTGCACTTCCTGCAACGGCTTTGCACTTCCCAGGGCCACCTTCACCTTATGCTCGATAGCGCCACTGATTTCGGGGTTTTCCCGCAGAAACACCTTACTATTCTCACGCCCCTGCCCTAATCGTTCCTGTCCGTAGGAAAACCACGAACCGCTTTTCTCGATAATTTCGTGCTCCACGCCCAAATCCAGCAGTTCCCCTTCTCGAGAAATCCCCTGGCCGAAGTTGATATCGAAGTGAGCCTCTCGGAAAGGCGGTGCCATTTTATTCTTGACGACCTTGGCTTTGGTGCGGTTGCCGATGTTTTGATCCCCTTCCTTAATGGAAGCAACTCGCCGGATTTCCAGACGAATAGAGGCGTAGAACTTCAGGGCTCGCCCACCCGTGGTTGTTTCCGGGTTGCCGAACATGACTCCGATTTTCTCTCGAATCTGATTGATAAAGATCAAACAAGTCTGCGACTTGGCCACGATAGCGGTCAGTTTCCGCAAGGCCTGGGACATGAGTCGGGCATGCAGTCCCATGTGGGAGTCTCCCATCTCCCCTTCCAATTCAGCACGAGGGACCAAAGCGGCCACTGAATCAATGACGAGAATATCCACGGCCCCGCTGCGTATCAGCATTTCCGTGATCTCTAAGGCCTGCTCTCCACTGTCGGGCTGGGAAACCAGCAGCTCGTCAATATCGACGCCCAGGTTGCGGGCATATCCGGCATCCATCGCATGCTCGGCATCGATGAAGGCAGCGGTTCCACCCTCTTTTTGACACTCGGCAATGGCATGAAGGGCAACGGTGGTCTTTCCACTCGATTCCGGGCCGTAGACCTCGATCATCCGCCCGCGTGGGAACCCACCAATCCCCAGCGCCGCATCGATGGACAGGGAGCCCGTGGAGATCACCGGGACATTCAAGACGCTCTGGCTCCCCAACCTCATGATCGACCCCTTCCCAAATTGGCGTTCAATCTGGGTCAGGGCCATCTCGATGGCCCGCTTCTTGTTCTGATCTTCGCTCATAATTGTTCCTCTTTCTCTTTTTAAGAACCTCTCCTGTTTGGCTGCTTTTCCCTATTTTAGAACATACCCCCTGACCATGATTTTCTCAATCACTATAACGTCCGAAATGAAAAATCTACGAAAGAAGACTGCCAGTGGGCTGGAGAATTTGGGGACAGGCCCAAGAATTCTCCGAATTCGGGATCTGCCCCCAATTCTCTCCGAGCCAACCTGGTTGACACCGGAAGAGGAAGAATGTTTTAATCGCTTTTCTCAGAAGGATATAGGGAGAAAACATGTCTAAGGTTTGTGAGATCTGTGGGAAGGGACCCCGCTTCGGCAATAACATCTCACATGCTCATAATGTGACCAAACGTCGCTGGAATCCGAATTTGCAGCGTGTACGAGCGGTAGTCGATGGGACCATCCGCCGCATCCGTGTTTGTACTCAGTGCTTGAAGTCTGGAAAGGTCCAGAAACCCTCCATAGCGTAGAAAATTTAAGGACAGTCCCCGAATTCTGGGAGAATTCTTGGGACAGTCCCCAATTTACTATCCCCTTCTTCTTTCTTTAGCCCGGGTGGTGGCTCGCTCCACTTCACGCACTCCCTCGATGGCTTTTAAGCAATCCATGATTTCCTCGAGATGGTGGATATCGCTAATCTCAACGGTCATATCGATCACTCCGTAGCGATCGTCGACGGTCTGTGCGTTCACGTTCACAATGTTGGTGTCGATTTGGGAGACGGCCGAAGTGACATCCGCCAAAATTCCGGTCCGGTCTTCGGTAGAAATAAGCAGGCGGACGGGATAGATACCTTTTTTCCCATCCTCGGTCCACTTCACCTGGACTTTCCACTCCGGGTTTAAGAGCAATTTTTCAACGCTGGGACAGTCCACCGAATGGACTGAGATCCCTCGGCCGGTGGTGATGTAACCGATAATTTCCTCACCCCGAATCGGGTTACAACACTGGGCTCGATAGACCAGCAGATCATCGTAGCCGTTGACCTGAATGGCGGTATCCGAGCGTCGGAGAACCTTGTTGACCATCTGGGTCACCCTCGAGGTTCCGCTCTCTTCGCCTTCCTGTTCCTCGACCCTACCGGGCTCCAGTTTCTTCAAAACCTGGCGAGGAGAGATTTTTCCAAATCCAATGCGCGCAAACAGATCTTCCATTTGGGAAACATTAAAATCGGGAAGCATCGATTCCAGCTTGTCCTTATAACTCTTGAGGTTCAACTTGTAGCTGCGAGCATTTGTCTCCAGCAATTTCCTCCCCAACTCGATGGCCTCTTCCTTCTGCTTCACATTGATCCAGCGTCGGATCGCGCTTCGGGCCCGTGAACTCTTGACGTAATTCAACCAGTCTCTGCTGGGATGAGCCTCACTGGAGGTGAGAATCTCTACAATGTCTCCATTACTGACCCTGTATTTCAAGGGGACGATTCGGCCGTTGACCCGGGCACCCACACTCTTATTTCCCACTTCGGTGTGGATGGCATAGGCAAAATCAACCGGTGTAGAACCACGGGGAAGAGTGATCACCTCTCCTTTTGGGGTGAGGGGATAAACCTCCTCCGGGTACAGATCAATCTTGAGGTTGCTCAAGAATTGATGGGGGTCCTTGACTTCGTGTTGCCATTCCAAAAGTTGCCTCAACCACTGAAAGCGCTTGTCATCCTTATCCTCCTCCAGCTTTCCCTCCTTGTATTTCCAGTGGGCCGCGATCCCCTTTTCAGCAACCTGGTTCATCTCGTGAGTGCGGATTTGCAGTTCGAAGGGGTGTCCATCGTGCCCAATGACGGTGGTGTGAAGAGATTGGTACCGGTTGGAAAGAGGACTGGCGATGAAGTCCTTAATTCTACGCGGAATCGGGTTCCACATGTTATTCACAATACCCAACACGGTATAGCAATCATGAACCGTGTTCACCAGAACCCGAATGGCATTGAAGTCATAGACCTGGTCAATGCTTATTTTCTGACGTTTCATCTTCTGGTAGGTGCTGTAGATCCCTTTGATACGACTCTTCATTTCGGCTTCAATGTTCTGCTCTCGGAAGCGCTCCTGCATGACCTTCATCACCTCTTGGCTGAACTCCTGGCTATTCGCCCTCCTTTTTTCCACCTGAGCAGAAATGTTCTGAAAGGCGCCCGGTTCCAGGTACTGAAAGGCCAAATCCTCCAACTCACCCCGAAGTTTAGCCATTCCCAGGCGGTGGGCGATGGGCACGTAGATATCCAGCGTTTCCTGGGCAATCATTTTTCTCTTGTCCGCAGGAAGGTATTGTAAGGTGTTCAGGTTATGAAGACGATCGGCTAACTTCACCAAAATCACCCGGATATCATCCACCATAGCCAGGAGCAGTTTACGGAAATTCTCGGCTTGTTTTTCCTGACGTGAAGCGAATTGGATCTGGCTGATTTTGGTAACACCATCCACCAGATGGGCGATGTCTTCGCCGAAGTATTCTCTTATGGTATCGAGGCTGGTCAGGGTATCCTCGACCACATCGTGAAGGAGCCCCACGCTCACACACGCCACATCGAGCTTCATCTCAGCCAGAATATGAGCCACCTTTAAGGGGTGGGAGAGGTAGGGTTCCCCGGAGAGTCGAACTTGTCCCTTGTGCTCACGGGCAGAAAAGACATAGGCCTTCCTGAGGAGTTCCAGATCTGCCTCAGGATGATATCTTTGAACCTGTTCCTCCAGGTCCTCGAAACGAATCATAACGGCCTTGACCTATTTTACCACCTCAGTAGCCCGGGTTATGCATAGGTTCTCGTCACGAAGCGACGAAAGCGCCGATCTGACAAGGCGCGGCTTGGACAGAAAAAAAGGAGAGGGGTCGCTCCCTCTCCTCAAAATCTCCAGCGATGCTGATGGGTGAGCTACTCTTCTTCCCCTGCCAACAGCCGACGACGATCTTCTGCTTCCGCGTCCTGCTGTTCACGCTTGAGCTCCAGTGCCTGTAAAGCGAGCTTATCAGCTTCTCGCTCCCAAGTTCTCTTTTCTTCCTCCTCCGCTGTGAGCTTGGCCTTTTCGCGGTAAAGCAGATTCAGGTACTGCATGGCATCCACATACTCTGGATCGATCTCCAATGCCTCCTTTAGAGAGGCTATGCCCTCATCCACAAGCTGATTGATTTCTGCGCGTCTCTCCTCACTGAGAAACTCGACGCTCTCACCGGTCATCCCCGTCTCATCGTAGGCCAGTTGCCAATCGATGGTGGCAATCCCATACATCGGCACTGGATTGTCCGGTTCCAATTCCAGACGCTTGCGGTACCACTCCTTGGCCATGTCGTAATCGCCCATTCCACTGTAAAGACCGGCCAGGTTGGCCATGGCGGTAGTCTGATCCACTGGATCGGTAGCTTTCTCGATCACCTTTTCAAAAGTCGTGATCGCATTTCGAGCCCGATCCATATTCTCGGGGCTGGTCCCCTGGGGAATGTATTGGGCACGGTAGGCTATGGCCAGATAGAGATAGCTTCGGACTAGATCAGGATCCTTTTCAATGGATTCCTGGAAGTGCTCAATCGCCTCATCGTATTTTTTACTGGTGTAAGCAGCCACTCCCTGGTTGAGCTCATTACGGGCACTCAAACTGTCGAGCCAGCCACAACTCGAGGCCGTCACAACCAACATCAGCATTGCCGCAAAGAGAGATTTCCTACTCGGAACAGTCGTTCCCATTCTTGCCTCCAACCCTGGATCTTCCGGTCGTCTGTTATCCACCCGGACTGTCCTCCGGTGTCAAGAGCCCGATATCTCCCACCCCGGCTCCCTTGGCGATGTCGATCACCTTGACGACATCATCAAAAGCAAGATCCACATCCCCCAGGATGAACATATTCTTGTTGGCGCGGGCGCTGTAGATATCAAAGAGTCTGGTCCCCAATTGGTCAAAGGTGACGGCTTCCTGATTAATACGATAAGCGCCCTGTCGATCAATGGAAACCACGATGGCATCCGACTTAATGATCAAATCTTGGGGAAGCTCATCGGGAAGTTTCTGGGGAACGCGAGCCTGCAGATCATACTGAATCATGGGCTGAATGACCATGAAGATGATGAGCAGCACCAGGAGAATGTCGATAAATGGTGTGATGTTGATCTCGGAGTTGGGCCCCTTGCCGGAGCCTCCGCCCATTCCCATATGTTACCTCCCCGGGTTCTCTTGCCGATCAACC
Source organism: Acidobacteriota bacterium (assembly GCA_022545645.1). Classification (GTDB taxonomy): domain Bacteria; phylum Acidobacteriota; class UBA6911; order RPQK01; family JADFOI01; genus JADFOI01. Next base: position 6,435 of record JACZQQ010000048.1, read on the forward strand.
ATCAAACCGATTTGTTCCACTCCCGCTTCACGGGCCTTGGACACAAGATCCACGACGGTGCCATAGAGCACAGCCACGTCGGCCTTGATAAAGAGCGGTAACTCGGGTTTTATAGCAATGCGCTCGACAATCCTTTCCACAATCTGGTTGGGACCGACGGGTTTACGATTGATGTAGATGTCTCCCTGGCGTGTAATGGTGACCATGGTTGCATCCTCGTCATCCACCAGGGGTTCCTCCTGGGCATTTCTGGCCCTGGGCTTGTTGACAAAGATTCCTTGTTGCAACAGCGGAACGGTGATCATGAAAATGATCAGCAGCACCAACATCACATCGCACATGGGAGTGACGTTGATCTCTGAGGTGACTGCTGAACCGCCTCTGCGCCTAGTCTCCATGCTTATCGGCTCTCCGCTTCAGGAAATAATCGATCAACTCGGAAGAAGAGTTGTCCATCTCCACGATAAAAGATTCCATTTTCCCAGTGAAGTAGTTGTACATCCACACTGCCGGAATGGCCACAAATAGTCCGAAAGCGGTAGCTACCAGTGCCTCAGCGATACCTGGTGCCACAGCGGCCAGTCCAACGCTTTCCCCTGTGGCCATGCCCAGAAAGGCGTTAATGATACCGACCGTCGTACCCAGCAGTCCCACAAAGGGGGCAGTGGCACCGATGGTCGCCAACCCTCCCAGACCTCTCTTTAACTCCTCGATCCCAATGGCAGTCGCCCGCTGAAGCGCTCGTCGTGAGGCTTCTACAATCTCGCCAGGGATGGCACTGGAACCCTCGTGGGCTTGAAACTCCTGAAGACCGGCAACCACGACCTTGGCCAAGTGACTCTTTTCATGCTGCTCGGCCAGCTCAATGGCCTCACGAATGTTTCCCGTTTTCAAAGCTTCCGAAACAGCAGGAGCAAACTCCCGCGACTGCTTGCGGGCCGCATAAAACTTGAGATAGCGCTCAATCATCACTGAAATGGACCAGACCGACATGATCCCCAGGACAAAAACTATAGCTTTCGCCAGAAATCCCATCTGGTCCCACATTTCCATAAACCCACTCATATGTAATACCTCCCTGAAAAAGTTACGATCATCTTACGAATCCACAACACAAAGTCAAATACCTATCTGAGAATAAAATTTACGGTCACCGTCGCAATGACCGGCACCGGTTCCCCATTGAGCAGTGTGGGCGAATATTTCCACTGCTGCACGGCACTTACGGCTGCGTCATTCAATAACGGATGACCTCGGATGATTTTGATATCGGCGACGTCCCCCGTCTCACCGACCGTGACCTGCAGCAACACGATACCCTGAATCCGAGCCCGTTTGGCCAGTTCCGGATATTTCGGTTCCACCCGTACAATGAGCTTCGAGGATTGAACATTTCCACCCACCCGAATCGGATCCTTCTTCTTGGGAGGAGGTGGGGGAGGCGGCATGGCGTTGGGAATTGCACCGATCACTCCACCCACGAGACCTCCGGGAACTCCACCCATCAGGCCTCCCGCATTGGGGTCCAGGATACTGGTGATTTCCGGAATATCCTCCATGGGAGGAGGAATCTCGGTGGGAATTTCAATGGGTGCCACGAACTGTGTCGGATCCAATTTGACCACCTGTACCTGCTGAACGGGTGGAGGTGGTGTGGTCGGCGGCGGTGGCGGTGGCGGAGGTGGTGGTGGCGGTGGCGGTGCAGCCAGAAACGTCAACAGTTCCTGTTGAGGCAAAACGTCGTAATAAATCAGCGGAATCAGCACCATCGTCGTAATGAGGACGAGGTGGACAACAAAAGAAACGAACAGTGCCTTTTTATCGCGACCCATTCGATCAGGCGAAGATTCGATCAGGTTCTCAAACATCTACTCTCCCCTTCCAAATCCTGACTCTTTAACCCCCTACAAGGAATACTCTCTTTGGATCGCGCAATATTACTACTGGCTTCCAGTCGAGTCAAGATCCTTCCCGTAATTCCCATAATATACTCACACATATCAAGTTAAGCTATGTCAACAGCCAATAAAACGGTTTAGGAACGTGCCTTTTTCCGGTCCAAATAGCTCTGCCACCAAAGAACAATGGGACTGGCAATGGCAATCGATGAATAGGTGCCCACAATTATACCGACCACCAGTGCAAATGAAAATCCCTGCAAGACCTGGCCACCAAACAAATAGAGAGAAAAGACGGCCAGGAAAGTCATCCCGGAAGTCATAATGGTACGATTCAATGTTTGGTTAATGCTGGCATTGATGATCGTCCCAAGATCACTTCTTCGCATGAGTCTCAAGTTCTCCCGCACCCGGTCGAACACGACGATCGTATCGTTAATGGAGTATCCCACCAGAGTCAGCAGGGCCGCCACCACCGTGAGGGAAATTTCCCGCCCGGTTAAGGAGAAGATTCCCACCGTGATGAACACGTCGTGAAAGAGGGCTACCAACGCGGCAACCCCGTAAATGGGCCAAAACCGAACGGCGATGTAAATTAACATCCCCACCAGGGAAAAGCCGATGGCATCGCGGGCTCGCGTCCGCATCTCCCGGCCCACCTTGGGTCCGACGCTTTCCACGCTGATGACGGTAAAACTACCCAGGTAGGATTCCTCACTCAGGGTCTCCACAACAGCCGTCGGAATCCCCAATGGATCCAGCTCGGAAAAATCCCCGATCATCCCGCTGTGATCGGTTCGATAATCGATGATCTTGTCGGCCAGCTCGCTATAGTACTCAGTCGACTCAGAGATGGGCCGTTCCTCGCTGAAATTCTCGGGATTCAGTTCCTGTAAGCGGGCCGACAGTGCACTCCTGGAGACATTATTGAGATCGAGCTTTCCCGTCTCCGACTGGCTTTGATCATATTCCTGACGAAGGGCTTCAAAGATCTGGTTGCTCTCAAGAGTGACGACCTGGGCCTCCTCACCTTCAACACTGACCATGCGGATTTGAACCTCGTTTCGAGAGAGTTCGTCAAAGCGTACGACTTCCTCTGCTTGCAGAGCTGCTTCACTCAGGATTTCACGAATCCGTTCCAGTTGAGGCTCCTCCTTGAACTTCACGTGAACCAGCGTTCCCCCGGTGAAATCCACACCCAGATTCAGCCCTCCAAGCATCACGGACACTCCTGCAATAACCATGAGAATCAGCGATATGCTGACGAAGATCCACTTCAAGCCCAGCCAATCGATATTAGGATTCTTGACAATATCCATAATCGTTCCTAGTGACGGAACTGCCTTCTTATCACTTAGTCACCAAAGTTGTCCTTTTGTTTCCCTGATCTTTTTTTTCTCGCTCCACAAACATCATCGTGTTTATGGACCGAGACACTTAGATGGACAGCCTCGCCACCTCACGTCGTTGCAAAACCAACTGAAAGAGCGTTCTTGAAACAAAGACGGCAGTGAAGATATTGGCCATTAAACCGACTCCCAGAGTCACTGCAAAGCCGCGTACCGGGCCCGTTCCGAACTGGAAAAGGAAAAGCGCAGCAACCAGAGTCGTCGTGTTGGTATCAATGATGGTAGAAAACACTCGGTCAAAGCCTGCAGCGACAGCACTGCGAACCGTCTTTCCCAGACCGATCTCTTCCTTGATTCTTTCGAAGATCAGGATATTGGCATCCACGGCCATGCCGATCGTCAAAATGACTCCGGCGATTCCCGGTAGGGTCAAGGTAGCGTGAAAATAGGCCAACACTCCCAGCAGGATGAGCAGGTTAAAAACCAGGCAGACAATCGCATTAATCCCCGAGAGTCTGTACACGACGAGCATTCCTGCCACCACCAGAATCAGGCCCACCACCGATGCGAAGACTCCCCTACGGATGGAATCCAGTCCCAGGGAAGGCCCAATCATTCTATTTTCTAGAATTCGAATGGCAGCTGGAAGAGCTCCCGAGCGCAAAACCAGGGCCAGATCGTCAGCCTCTTCCGCGGTAAAGCTTCCCGTGATTCGAGCCGACTCGCTGGCGATTCTCTCGTTGATGTTGGGCGCCGAGCGAATCTCATCATCCAGCACAATGGCCAGCCGATTTCCCACGTTCTGTTCGGTGGCCCGGCTAAACAGCCTCACCCCTTCGGCTTTTAGGAAAAACTCGATCTCCGCACGCCCCGTGAAACTGTCCTGAGCGCGACGAGCATCCTTGAGATGCTCTCCACCGATCGACTGGGCCTTGCGGACCACCATATACATGGTTTGCTCCCCGGTTTCCGTCCGTTCACGATAGGGGAGGATTTCGTAGTCTGCAGGAAGGTTATTACTGTGGGCCTGCAGAGCCCCCTCCCGAGTGGCATAGGGACCTCCCTGACTGGGGTGGACGAGCTTGAGTTCAAGTCTTGCCGTCGTCCTGATCAGGTTAAGGACACGATCAAAATCCTCCACGCCCGGCAATTCCACGATGATCTGGTCTTTCAACTGGCCGCTTCCATACACCGTGATCGTCGGCTCAGCCACACCGTACTGATCCACTCGCCTCTGAAGGGTTTCCCTGGCCTGCTGAACCGTTTCATCGGCAGTCCTCAACTTGGCGGCTTCAGTCATGGACAAAACGGCATCGACCTCTCCTTCTCGAAACTGAATCTGATAGGTCCAATCCGCGGAATGCAAGCGCAGGTTCTCTTCCAATTGCGCCCGTTGATCCTGAAGGACTCCCAAGACTTCAATCTCGAGATCCTCGGTTACCCGGGTGCGGGTAAAGACGACGTCGTTCTCTCTGAGGTCCACTTCGATCTGCTCCCGGAGCTGGGCGACCTTTGCCTCCAGGGCGTCACGGGTCACCACCTGCAACACCAGGTGAATGCCACCCTTGAGATCCAGACCCAACTTAATTTTCTGGGAGGGTGGGTAAAAGAGAAGAATGCTGCCCAGCAGAACCACCAAGATGAGAATGAGCCGATACTGTAAATTTCGCTTCATCGCGTATTACTTGGTGGTTGAATCCTCAGAAGGGGTTTGTAACGAAGCAATGGACTTTTTTGCCACCTCCATCTTCACCTGATCCGCCACCTTGAGAATGAATGTGTTTTCTCGGACTCCTGCAATCGTTCCATAGACCCCACCGTTGGTAATCACTTTGTCCCCATTTTTCAAGCTGCCGATCAACGCATCCAGACTTTTCTGACGATTGCGCATGGGGCGAATAATCAATAGATAGAAAATGCCCGCGATGAGTACGAAGGGCAACAGTCCGACAATCCCGGGCTGCGGGCTTTGCTGCGCCAATATCGATGGAATCATGATGAATAACAACTACTTTTTGGGTCTCGAAAGAAACGCCGAGTATAGCACAGATCCTCAAGCAGATTCGGCATACTGCTCTCGGAAATGTCCCTCCAATTCGGTTAGTGAATTGAGCGCGATACTCTGTCGAATCTTGCCCATTAAGTCAAGATAAAAATGCAGATTGTGATAGGTATTCAAAATGCTTGCAACAATCTCACCTGAAACATAAAGATGCCTCAGGTAGCTTCGACTGTATCGCTTGCACACCAAGCATTCGCAGTGAGGATCCAGGGGGCCCTGGTCATGCCGATAACAGGCGTTCTTGATGCGAATCTTTCCAACCGAAGTAAAGAGTGTGCCATTGCGTGCATTTCGAGTCGGTAAGACACAGTCAAACATATCCATTCCCTGTTTGACGCAGAACAACAAGTCCAAAGGAGTTCCCACCCCCATGACATAACGGGGTTTGTCCTGCGGCATCAGGTTCTCCAGACGTTCAATGAGCTCGTACATCAGCAGCCTCGGTTCTCCCACACTGAATCCACCCAGCGCGAGTCCCGGAAAATCAATCTCACAAAGGCGCTCCAAACTCTCCTGGCGCAGCTGAAAGAAAACACTTCCCTGAAGGATTCCGAACAAAGCCTGCCCTGGGTTGTTATGGACATCCTTACAACGCTGTGCCCAACGCATGGAACGGAGCATCGATTCTCTCGCTTCCCGCTCACTCACCGGATAGGGTGTACACTCATCAAACATCATGATGATGTCTGCGCCCAAGGTCTGCTGAAACTGGATGGACTGTTCCGGAGAAAAGAAGTGAGAAGACCCATCCAGGTGGGATTGAAACTGGACTCCTTCTTCTGTGATTTTTCTGAGCTTCTGGTGACTAAAGACCTGATATCCTCCACTGTCCGTTAGAATCGGCCGCTCCCAGGACATGAAGCGGTGAAGCCCACCCTGACTTTCGATGACCTCCTCTCCGGGGCGAAGATAGAGATGGTACGTATTGGCCAAGATGATCTGAATATTCAGATCTTCCAGAAACTCCTGGGGCATGGCCTTCACCGTGCCCGCTGTGCCGACCGGCATGAAGACCGGAGTTTCGATCTCTCCTCGCCCGGTTTGCAGCACCCCCTGACGGGCATGGGTTTTCTGATCTCGAGCCAGAACTCGAAAGGAAAAGGACATGGGGAATCAGCTAACAGCTGACAACTGACAGCTGACAGCAATGGGCGGTTTGTAAGCTGATGGCGCGGAGCCCGGTCTCGTAATTATTGTCAGGTGTCAGCCTTTCAGATGTCAGTTGTCAGTTGTCAGCTGTCAGCTTTTCCCCCAGCTCGATGCGGAAAAGATTCGCGCTGTCCACCAGATAGAGGGAATTGCTTGAGTTGTCGTAAGCGAAACCCACTAACATGGGACCGGAAACGGTCAGCTCGGGAGTCCCATTTCGAAAGGTGTAAAGTCCTTTTCTGCCCTGCCAGGAGGCGGTCACCTGCAGCTGTCCCTGGGGGTCGAACCCCAGTCCCTGGGGGCGTCCAAACCCTTTGAAGTACACCTCAATTTCACCTTCCCTCGACACCCGATAAATGGAGTCCTGAGTTGCCAGCGTGGGGCCCGTCACAAAAAGAGTATCATCCGGGGCCACTGCCAGATGATAGGCAGAAACACTGGGTTCCAAACTGCACAAAACAGAGATCTCCTGATTGGGGCTCACCTTGTATATCTTGCCGCCCCGGTCTCCCACCAGGAGGTTCTTTTGGGAATCGAAGACCAATCCCGTCGCCAACCCAAGTCCATCCACATATTTCTCAATCTGCTTATCGAAAGTTGAGCGGTACACGGCACCTGTGTGTCGACTGGTGATGTAAAGACAGTCATCCGGGCCAATAGCCAAACCCGTCGGATTGATCACATCAGCAAGGAAAGGATGCTTACTCCCATCGGCATGGACCACGAACACGCTGAAGGGAACCTTTTCCCCTCGAGTTCCGCTGACGGTCACGTACACATTGCCCATCGAGTCCACCACCGGATTGGCCACCGGATGGAGCTCGGAGGCGATGACCCGGCCTACCTTCAGATCAATGCGCTGCTCCCCATGGTTGTGAATCACCAAACCGTTCCCACACCTTTCGGGAATCCTGACCGTCAAAACCCTGGGGGAAGCTCCTGCAATCTCGGCTTTGACATCGCCCACATCGACCCGAACTTCCGAGGGATCTTCGAGCCCTTCCAACTCCACTCGAACGGTTCCTCCAGGCAGTGTAATGGCGGGCTTGACGGCTCTTATCTTCATCCGGGCTAAACTATAACATGGGGCCAATCCCCCACCAAAAACGTTCATGGTAGACTAAGTACTCACTTTCATAAATACGGTGACGTTTGTTGGGAGCGCGACGACGAGTCGATGCAGGGACATCGGCGAGGAGAAGCAACAAGAAGATGGGCCCGTCCCGCCCCAACCCTTCGGGCGGATGGGGGTTGCGGGCGATCTCTTTGTCTCTCGTCGTCGTCGATGTCCCTGCATCGACTCCTCCTCTCTTCGCGACCTCGCCTCGCAAGCCCCATCCGCAAACGTTACCGTATTTATGAAAGGGAGTACTAAGTGTCTCTACGACTTACAAAAAACAATTGAAATAAGTTCCCATGAGCACTATCTTGAGAAGATCGGTGGAAAGACCGGAGATTTTTCAACTCATTTCCTTTG
>JACZQQ010000251.1 GCA_022545645.1 Acidobacteriota bacterium
CAAGCTTTCCTGCCAGGGGAAGTCTTGATCCAATGCGTATCCTGTTCGGTCTTGTTCAGTCTGGGTGTCAGTTTATCCTCTCCTTCCCTGCCCAACAAGCAAGAAGATCAGGCAAGATCCACCGATGGAGGAAAATATGAAACGCAACCTTTTGATCCTCGGGTTTGTCACAATTCTTCAGCTGGGCGTGGGACTGGCCCAACAGGTTCCGCTGTTGGTTGCCCGACAGGGGTATGCCGACATCATTCTGACCAACGGAAAAATCGTCAGCATGGATGATCGCAGCAATATTCCCAATACTCCCGGGAATATTGCTGAAGCCATGGCCATCAAGGGCAAGAAAATCATGGCTCTGGGGAGCAATGCCGAGATGAGAAGACTGGCGGGTTCCGAGACACGCCTTGTGGACCTGGGCAACAGAACCGTGATTCCCGGGCTGGTGGCCACACACTTTCATCTCTATGGAAATGCCGCCCGCACCTATGGCCCCAGTCAGGGTTTAACCGATCCCAGCATCAAGCTCACCGTGGTTGCCGAGACAACGGCCGAAGGGACGGCAAAGAAAGTCCGCGACGCGCTGGTTAATGCCATACAGGTGCAGCAAATACCCAAGGACCGGTGGATCACCGTTAATCTTCTGGAGTCCAAGGACAACGAGATTGGGACCACCTTCACCTGGGTCTATCTGGGCAACATCAATCGAAGGCAGTGGGACAGCGTCACTCCGGACAACCCCGTGGCGGTAAAAACCGGGGGGACTCACCCGCTGTTCAACAAAGTGGCCATGGACGCATTCATCGAGTTGTTCCCCGATTTTGAAGAGAGTGTTGATCTGGAAAACGGACCGGGGTCGGCCCTGGACGGATATGTGGGCGTTCCCGGAATGGATGCTCTCAGCTGGGAATTCTGGTGGAAGGACGAGCCCCTCGAGAAGTTGTCCGAAGCGCTGCGGTTGTTCGGAATGGATCTGCAGAAACTGGGAATCACCACCGTGGCCACACGCATCGTAGCCCCCCGGATCGTGGCCGCCTACAACCGGCTGAATCGAGAAAGCCAGATGCCCCACCGCCTGGCTTACTTCATCGAATCTCAGAGGGGCCGCCATTTCGGACTTCAGTTCACCCGCGAATTCTACAAGGCCACCGGCGCCCCCTGGACCGATCACGTCAACGGCGGTGAGATGCTCTGGTTGAACGGGATGTGCAACGAAATCTGGGATTCCATCTACAATGAAGTTTGCCTGGGCGACGACGTGTCGGCCTCTCCGGAAATCAAGGCCCGTGAGCGCTGCCCCGGTCCCGGCTCCAAGCCCTGGGAATCTTATAAGGCGGCCATCGTGAGCGGGTGGCGTCCGGCTCAGGCTCATGGAACCTCCAGCCATGGCGCGCGACTGTACATTCAGATGCTGGACGAGGCGATGAAGGAAGGAAACTACTCGATCGAATATATGAGAAATCTGCGCACCACCATGGAACACGCCTTTTTGCTGGGCAACGTTCCTGACGTGATGGCGGGCATCAAAAAATATGGAATCATGATCAATGTCACGCCCATCCACTTGTCGCGCGTGCCCGACATCCTCGACGACTACGGTGAATCCCTGAGATCGTTTGTGATGCCGGTCAAGACCTGGATTAACGACGGACACCGGGTGACGTTAGAGGCCAATGGGTCCGATTTTTGGACTGCGATCTACACACTGGTGACCCGACGCATCATCAAACAGGGGACTGATGAGTGGGTCGAACTGGTTCCAGAGGAAGGGATTGATCGAGTCACCGCTTTGAAAATGGCCACCACCTGGGCCTCGGAATATATGTTAGCCGAGGATACGGTGGGAACTCTGGAGCCCGGCAAATACGCCGATTTTGCCGTACTGGAGGAAGATTTCTTCACCATCCCCGTAGAGGGAATTCTGGACGGCATTTCGGTCGTGATGACCGGTCTGGGCGGCCAGATCGTCCATGACCAGTTGAATTAGTGCATATAGAAAAAACAGCTGATCAGAGGATACAGTTCCGGACTCACGATGTGGATGAGGGCTTCAGATTTCTGAAGAACTTCTACCGGCTGCCCATTCAAATCCTTGATCTCAATATTCTCGATCACAAGGGTAAGGGGCTCGGGCTCAACCTCCTCGGCAACCCGAAAGACCAGGGAAGCCATCCCTTCCTGGGGTAGAGCTTCCTCTCCGTTTTCAGGTACGGCGATATTCACTTGAACGCTACCCGGTTCCAGCTCCTCGACCGAGACTTGTGCCCCCACCTTCTCAGCCTGATAGACAAGTTCCACCCCCACAAAGCTCAACTGGGGCGAAGGAAACCGGACCTCCATTCTCAGTTGGCCGATCTTCACCGGCTCTGAGAGGGAGAGATGCATGGGCAATCTGAGTTCCAGATCGGCAGTACCCACAAGGGTAGGAAAGGTGATCTGGTTGCCCTCCGACTCGGACAGCTCCTGAGGAAAAACACTCCCGCCCTGCACGACCAGCACCATGAGAAGTACTCTCCAAACACAAGGCCTTATCATTTGTTCCTAGTGTATGATTCCCTGAAGAAAACACCAAAGGTCGGGGTGGTGTTGATGCGGTTGAATTCTCTTGACATGTTGGACCGATAGTGAAATCAAGGTGACAAGGCACAGCAAAAACACTCACCGAGTTTCACTTCAGAGAGGAACGCTATGACTCGAAAATTATTCATCCTTTACCTTCTCACCTTTATGGTTTGCGGGGTAGGACTTGCTCAGCAACTTCCCCCGCTGGTAGCCCAACAGGGCTATGCCGATCTGGTCCTGATCAACGGCAAGATCGTCAGCATGGATGATCGCAGCATCGTCCCCAACACACCGGGAAACATCTATCAGGCCATGGCCATTAAAGGAAAAAGAATTATGGCCCTGGGCACCAATGCGGAAATGAGGAGGCTGGCTGGGCCCAAGACCCGTTTTACCGACATGGGCAATCGAACGGTGATTCCCGGCCTGGTCCAGACTCACTACCATCTTTTTGGCGCCGCCGCCCGAACCTATGGCCCTCGGGTGGGTCTGGTCGACAAGAGCGTTAAGCTCACCGTGGTTGCGGAAACAACGGCGGAAGCCACCGCCAGAAAAATCCGAGACACCATCGTCAATGCCATTCAGGTTCGGAGGATCCCCAAAGGGCAGTGGATCACGGTCGATCTTCGAGAAGGCCCACAGAACCGCCGTGGGACCACCTATACCTGGCTTTATCTGGGGACCATCAATCGAAGACAGTTTGAAAGCGGAACCGAAGATTATCCCGTCCTGGTCAAAACAGGACTGCAGGGAGTCTTCAACGCTGCGGCCATCGAAGCATTCCAGAAAGAGTTTCCCGACTGGGCGGAAAGTACCAGCCTGGAGAATCGTCCCAGTGGAGGCATCGACGGATATGCGGCCGTGCCCGAAATCGGAGGCTTGACCTTCGAGTTCTGGTGGAAGGATGAACCCATCGAGAAGTTGGCCATGGCCCTGGAACTGCAAGGACAGGAAGTCATCACCAAGGGGATCACCACCGTTGCCACACGGATTCTCTATCCCAGCGTCATTCGAGCTTACAACCTGCTCAATCGGCAAATGAGAATGCCCCACCGGTTGGCCTATTATATGGAATCGCAAAGAGGCAGCTTCTTCAACCTGAAGTCCATCCACGAATTCTACAAAGGGACGGGGGCTCCCTGGACGGACCATGCCAGCGGCGGTGAGATGCTCTGGCTCAACGGCATGTGCAATGAAGTCTGGGATTCCATCTACAACGAGGTGTGCATGGGGCCGGACATGCCCAATGTCTCTGCGGAGATCAAGGCCCGGGAAAGATGTCCCGCGCCGGGAACCAAACCGTGGGAGTCCTTCAGGGAGGCGATCGTTCACGGCTGGCGTCCCGTTCAGGGCCATGCCACCTCCAGTCACGGAGCCCGGCTTTACATCCAGATGCTGGAGCAGGCCATGGAGGAAGCCAACCTCTCG
>JACZQQ010000252.1 GCA_022545645.1 Acidobacteriota bacterium
CTCGGGGTAATTCAGAATCAAATGAGCGATGAAATCATCTCTTTCCAGCAAAATCTTTCTGTACGACATTTTGATCTCCTTTAAGGACAACCTCTCCCTTCCAGGTGAGCTTCAAAATCGGCGGGAAAATGTTGGACCGCGCTGAGAACGGGAGCGGCAGCCATGTGAATCAGGCCACAGTCGCCTTTACCTCGGCTGAAGTTGGCGACATTTTCGATTTGCTCGAGCATGGCCGAATCTCCCTCGCCAGCCTGGATCTTCTTGAGAATGGTCACGAATGCATTGGTTTCCATGCTGCACTGTGGGCACTTTCCGCAAGACTCCCGGGCAAAGAACTCAGCGATCTCCAGTGTGACCTCAACCATGCAGGCCTCTTCAGGAATCAATCGGACATTCCCGCAGCCCAGGATGGAACCCGCCTCCACTAAGGCCTTGGGCTCCAGACCCACATCCAGCAGTTCACCGGGTAAAAAGGCTGTAGAAGGCCCTCCGGGAAGAATGGCCTTGATCCCTTTACCACCCTTGAGACCACCCCCCAGTACCTCGACCAAATAGCGGAGAGGAGTTCCAAAAGGGAGCTCATAGACCCCCGGGTGCTCGAATTCCTCATTCAAGTAAAACAGCATGGTCCCCGGACTGTCGGGTGTGCCTATATTGCGATAGCTTTCGGGACCCTCACGCACGATCAACGGGACATTTGCCAAAGTCTCGACATTGTGCACCACGGTTGGGCAACCCTGATATCCAGATTCAACCGGATAAGGTGGCTTTTTGCGGGGGATGGGCGGCTTTCCCTCCAGGACCTCCAGGGCAGCTGTGTCTTCTCCAGCCACGTAGTCCTGGGGGGCGGAAAAAAAGTCCAACTTGATCTCCAATCCGTCCAGTAACCCGGAGGTTGCCAATTCTTCCAAGGCCTCCTTCAAGCTTCGCTGAGAAGCATCAAAGCTTTCGTTCACGTACAGGAAGATTTGGCCGACGTCAAGAGCGAAAGCGGCGATGAACGCACCTTCCAGGACCAGGTGGGGATAATGCTCCATCAAGTAGCGGTCCTTGAAGCTTCCAGGTTCGTCTTCACCTCCATTGACCACCAGAAAGCGAGTTTTGGTGGCCTTCTGGGAAAGCAATTGCCACTTGCGTCCCGCCGGGAATGCCGCGCCTCCCCGGCCTCTGAGACCGGAGTCAACAATGGCTTGAACGGTCTTTCCAGGCTCCTGGTCTCGCGCCAACCGCCATCCTTCGTAACCCTTCCGGTTGCGATAGTCCTGGAGCCCTTCCCTGCCGTTCCTTTTTTTTGTGGGAAGTAAAAGATTCATACTGAATCATCTAACAAACGAACAACCCAGCAAACGAGCAGAAGAACCATCGCTCATCGCTTGGTGCTGACTGGGTATCAGTAGATTCCTACATCCAGAAGGGTGTAAATGAAGTCTCGTGCCCCCTCGTCGACCTGATCACAGATGCGTTCCACACGCGAGCCATTTTGAAGCGCCTCAACGATTTCGGGCAGGTCCGAGGCATCAACATCCGAGTACCACTGTCGCTGAGGATAGATGACAATGTTGGGAGCCCGCTCACAGGTTCCAAAGCACATGTATGGGCAGACCTCAATCCCCTCATTGTCAGCGAAGGCTTCTTGGAGACGAACCATGATCTCCTCACTCCCCTTTAACTTGCAGTCAGAGTTTTGGCAGACCAGAATCAGAGTTTTTTCTTCTGTTGCCACACCCGTCTCCTATTTTCCGGTTTCGGTTTAGCGGCCCTTAAAAGCGGGCATCCTCTTTTCCATAAAGCTCTTCATTCCCTCGGCAGCATCTTCACTGTCAAAAGCCTGCTGGAGCAGCTCTCGCTCCAAGGCCAACCCATCCACCAGGGACATCTCAAAGCCGGACTTCACGGCCCGCTTGATACATCCCACGGATCGGGCGGCCTTGTTGGGAGGTACGAACTGGCGGGCGTAGACGAGTACATCCTCAAAAAACCCATCCTTCTCATAGATGTGGTTGATGATCCCCATCTCGAGAGCTTCCTCGAAATTGACGGTTCGGCCCGTAGCCATGAGTTCCAAGGCCCTTCCGTTGCCGATCAAGCGGGCCAGTCTCTGGGTTCCGCCCATGCCGGGGATCAGCCCCAGGTTGATCTCGGGCAGTCCCACCCCACCCGCGTCTTTCTTGGCAAGCCTGATGTCACAGGCCAGCGCAATTTCCAACCCGCCTCCCAGAGCACGACCGTTGAGTGCGGCAATGACCAGCTTGGGGGTGTTTTCCAGCCGACACAACACCTCGTTTCCGTGTAATCCGAAGTTGTAGCGGTACTGGGAAGAGCGTTCGGAGATGTCTTTGACATTTGCACCCGCACAAAAGAACCTGTCCCCCTGGCCCCGAACCACGATCACGTGTACGTTCTCGTCAAAGCGGGCCTTGAGGATAGCCTCATCCAACTCCCGCATCATCTCGTGATCATAGGCATTGGCGGGCGGATTATTGAGCTCGAAAATGGCGATACCCTCTTCGACACGATACTCAACCAGTTTTTCCCCGGTCTGTGTTTCCATAACTCCTCCTAAAAGATAAAATGAGCTGAGCTTTGTTGGAAATGAATCATACAGTTCACTTGATTTCGACTCAAATAGGATGTTATATTTTAGAACGAACGTCCGACAGAATGCAAGCTTTTAAACGCAGCCGCCAGGAGAAGCCATGGGAAACAACACCACCATGGCTAGGAGCACCAAAGGCCGATCACCTCAATCACCACAGCCGGGTCAAGCTGGGGGACAGTAAGGAGGCAGAGTAAATGTTAATTAAGCCGTCAAGAATTCAGGGCTTTGATGACTGGGTGGATCTCTTTCACCAATGGCGGAAGGACATTGGTTACCCGACGGAACTGATCGGGGACTATCAATTCGAGACCAAGCTGGGGGAACTCGAGAGCGACGAGATCGAGTTCGGGCACTTTGCCGGGCAGCCGAAATGGGAGAGGCTGATTGACATTCCGGATCAGCGGATCCGGGACGCCTTGGAGCACCTGGTGGAGTATCAGGGGGATACTGAGTTTGCCTCCGTCGAGCAGCAGAAGAACTTGCTGGAAAGGGCCCCCACCGACTATGACCTGAACAGCATAATTCGGGTCAACCGGGAAGAGATGCGGCATGGGTGGCAAATGAGCTACCTGCTGGTGACCCACTTTGGAGAGGCGGGCAAACATCAGGCTCAGAAGTTGCTGGAGCGGTGTGCAACCACGAATACGCGCTTGCTCGGCTCCTTTAATGTGCCGATCCGGTGCTGGCTCGACTTTTTTACCTATGCCTCTTTTATTGATCGGGACGGCAAGTTTCAGCTCAACATGCTCAGCCGAAGCAGTTTTGCCCCGCTGGCGCGCAGCATGCGGCCCATGCTTCAGGAAGAGGCCTATCACCTGCTGACCGGAAATACCGGCTTGATGCGGGTCGTCAAGGCCGGAAGGATTCCCATCTCAACCATTCAGAAGTACTTCTACAAGTGGATTTCCACGGCCTACGACCTGTTTGGCCAGGATGAGTCTTCTTCTGCGCAGTGGGCCTACCTTTGGGGCTTGAAGGGACGCTACGACGAGCACGTGTACGAAGAAGAGGCGGATATGGGAAAGCTGAACGAGCTCTCGCGCTCGCAGTACCACAAAGAAGTGGGTGCCATTATTGAGGCGCTGAACCGCCAGATTCCAGAGGAACAGCCAAAGCTGCGGCTTCCCGATCCCAAGTTCAACCGCAACATTGGAGAGTATGCGGGGGAGACCTACAGTGTTGCGGGCGAACCGCTCTCTGCGGAAGAATACGAGAAGCATCTGGAAGAGGTCCTGCCTACGGATGCCGACGACGAGTTTCTGATCGGCATCGAAAAAGAGAAGGATTGGATTATAGACCCCAAACAGAAGAGGTAGTTTCCTGGCTTCGTCTATTCCTCCAGATCCAACCCATAGGCCCGGGCCATCACGACAATGGGGTGGAC
>JACZQQ010000049.1 GCA_022545645.1 Acidobacteriota bacterium
CAAACTTGTCCGTCAGTATGGCAGGTTCAAACTGTGCGGCCAGCACGTAAACAAGGAGTGAAGCCGGGATCGTGAACGTCTGGTCCTGATATGGGACTCCCAGACCAAGTGAATACTATTGAGCCAGCCTGCAGGGTAACGGTACTGAAACATATCGCGAGGAGACCCAAGAGTACCATCTTCACTGCTGGTTTCCCATCGGTGTCGCCCTTGTTAGCCGACTTGTCCACGAACCTGGTATCTCCTGATTTCCTAGTCATCGCTCTATACACGCACAGATATACTTCAATCCGAACGTATTTAAGCAATTCCTGGCCCTAACTCTACCAGTTTTTGTTTACAACACCTTACGGCATATCAACTGAGGCCATGTGCAAACAAATACCCAATAACTGCAGCCTGCTACACATTATTAGAGACCATTGGAAAGCCCGGATCTCACCCCAAAAACAACAGCACGTAGGCGATGGCAAGCACGATTTGCACCACCGCATAGGGCAGGGCTTTTTTGACAAACCCTGCGAAAGTCAGGGGCAGTTCGTATCGATGGATGATGGTGACGGCCACAAGCGTTGAGGCCGAGCCGATGGGGGTGATGTTGCCGCCCAGGTTGGCGCCGAAGATGACCGCCCACCAGAGGGGCGAATCGCTCGAAGTCCCCAGGCCGGAGAGAATCTTGGCCAGCATGGCCGCCAGAGGAATATTGTCGGTCACCGAACTGGCCACCGCTGAAACCACCAGCATCAGTCCCGTTCCCAAGGTGGCACCCAGCTCGATAATGGGGACAATACCCTGGCCGATGAGGTCCAGAACATGGGCGTGCTCCATCACATCGATCACGATAAAGAGGGCCATGAAAAATCCCAGTAGATCCCAGTCCAGGGCCTTGTAAAACTCGTCGGCAACCGCCTTGTAGCGAATCAGCATGATCAAACCAAAGGCCATGGCCACATACCCCATACCCAGCTCACTGATATAAGGAAGTACCGAGGTGGTGGCGATGGTGAGGATAAAAAGCACCATCATGATGGCCCCAAACCAGAAGAAGAAGCGGCTCTCCACTCCATCGTTTTCGTCAAAGTCGGCCACCAGGCGAGCCGCCTCCTGCCGTTCCTCCTCATCGGCCAGGCTGTGAATCGCAAACAACCGGGCCCCCATCATCAGGGTGACCGTCGTCGCTATCACCACAAAGGGACTGGTAATGAGGAAAAACCGGATAAAGCTGATGCCGGCGGCAGTGCCCACGATAATATTGGGAACCGAGCTGATGAGTGTGAGCAGACCTCCTATGTTGGTCAACAGGCCTTCCACCAGAAGAAAGCCCAGCAGTTTATCTTTTCGACCCAGTTTATTGAGAGAAACTCCGGTCAGGGAGCCTACGATGATCATGGCCGTGACGTTATTCAAGACGGCGGAAAAGAGCACCGTCAGGACGCCGTAATAGAAGAGCAGCCTGCGCGGGTCTCCACCGGAGATCTTGGTGAGTCGGATGGCAATCCAGGTAAAGAGTCCGGATCTGGAAGTCACGTCCACAAACAGGCTGGCGCCCAGGATAATGGCAATCACGTTCCAATCAATGCCCGGGATGTAAACGGGAAGCTCCACGACCTCGCCAAAGACATTGGTCACACTTCCTATGGGCAGCAGGTCCAGGGCATCGGCCGCAAAGAGGCTGACGAAGGCGAAACAACCGGCGATAACGGATTTCTTGGCATGGAGTTGCTCTTCCAAGGCCAGCGCGGCGATCAACCCCACCAGAAGCAGAGAGAACATCACCGTCACCGCCAGAGGAACCGGGTCGGCACCGTGTGTGGCTTGTGCTGTGATGAGCCCTGAATTCAGAAAAGTTTGCATCACTCAGACCGCATCACAGCATCAGTAGAGGGATCTTGCGCAGCTCAACGGCCAGTGAGTAGGCCAGTCCATGCATGGCAGCCTGGTCTTCATCTTTGGCATGCAACACCAACAAATCCACCTGGTGCTCTTCGACCAGCCGGGTAAGATCGGCAATGTGATGTCCCAGGGTCACAATCTCTTGAACCTGCAGAGCCAGACCCTCCGCTTGCAGGGTGTCGCTGCAGGAACGGATATAGTCATGGGGTTCCTTGAGAAGTTGTCTGAGAATCTCCTCCTCGGCACTCTCGGTGGTGATGGTGGGAATCTTGGAAATGACGTCGATGTAGCTTCTAAACACCAACTCATCTTCGATATGGGTCAAGAACAGGGTGCCGTTCTCCTCCGTGAAGCGCACGGCAAAATTGACCAGCCGATGATCTCCGGTGAGATGATTGGTGATGGCCATGACCGAACCGGTTCCTTTCAGGATCTCATCCAGGGGTTGAGCCTTGGGATGAGGCAGGATCAGTACCGGTGAGGAGGTGATCTGGGTCAGGACGTCCAGCTCTTCACCCAGACTGTAGGGCCATCTCCAGGCCTGGCTGTGAAGGTGCCGATAAGCACAAATCAGGTCGGGACCTTCCTTTTCAACCAGATCCAGAAGTTCTTTGACGGTCTGAAATTCATCTCCTTGAACCGTCCGCCAGTTTACCGATTCATCCTCACCCAGCACGGTCAGGAAATTCCGGACTTGGTCGGACAACTGCTGAGCCGGCTCCTCCTCCAAATCGGTCACCAGGAGGATTTTGCGAATCTCGATGTCCCGGTAGGCAAAGGATATTTTTGTGGCTGATTTAAAGACGCTTTCAAACTGGTCAACGTTGGTCACAGCACCTCTTTTCGCAGAGCAGAAGAGCCGCCGATTGGACTTCCCTTTTGGTCTCGGGAAGAATAGTCGGTTGATGGGAGGATTTCAACCTGGGTTATAATCGGCACCCACTGGCAAAGCAACTTACAGGAGAAAAGAATATGGCCTTTGATTTACGTCACAACAGTCGCACTCTTTTGGACGGTCCCGATCGGGCACCCGCTCGTTCCTACTTCAAAGCGGTCGGATTCAGCGACGAGGATCTAAAACGTCCCTTGGTGGGTGTATCCCACTGCTGGATTGAGGTCACTCCCTGCAACTTTAATCACCGCCGCTTGGCCGAGAAAGTCAAGGAAGGGATTCGCGCCGCCGGGGGAACCCCCATTGAGTTCAGTACCATCACGGTGACCGATGGCATTGCCATGGGAACCGAAGGGATGAAGTCCTCGCTGGTGAGCCGGGAAGTCATTGCCGATTCGATTGAATTGGTGTGCCGTGGACATCTTTTTGACGGTCTGGTTGCCATTACCGGCTGCGACAAGACCATTCCCGGTTCCACCATGGCCCTGCTCCGCTTGAATATTCCGGGGCTGATCCTCTATGGCGGCTCCATCATGCCCGGCCAGTACCAGGGGCGGGATCTGACCGTCCAGGATGTCTTTGAAGCCGTGGGAGCCTACAACAGCGGTAACATCAGCCTTAAGGAACTTCATGGTATCGAAAACTACGCCTGTCCTGGAGCGGGGGCCTGTGGAGGACAATTTACCGCCAACACCATGTCCACCGCACTGGAGATGCTGGGAATCTCGCCCATGGGCTTCAATGGAGTTCCCGCCATGGATCCCAAGAAAGACCAGGTGGCCTTTGAATGCGGCCGCCTGGTCATGAAACTGCTTCGCAAAGGCCTTAAGCCCAGAAAGATCGTCACCCGCAAGGCCCTTTTAAATGCCATTTCCGGCGTGATGGCCACAGGGGGCTCAACCAACGCCGTCCTTCATCTCATCGCCCTGGCCAAGGAATCCGGCGTGCGGCTTTCCCTGGATGATTTTGACCGGGTCTCCCGAAAGACCCCGGTGCTGGCCGATCTCAAACCTGCCGGTCGCTTCACCGCTCCAGACATGTACAGCGCCGGCGGAATGCCTCTGGTGGCCCGACATCTTCTGGACGCCGGCAAGCTTCATACCGATGAGCCGACCGTCACCGGCCGCTCCATTGGTGAAGAAGCCAAGCGGGGCCGTGCCACAAAAGGACAAAAGGTCATTCGATCCGTCACTCAGCCCCTCAAGAAAAGTGGAGGGCTGGTGATCCTGCGGGGAAACCTGGCTCCAGAAGGGTGCGTCATGAAAATCTCGGGAGAGGAACGAAAACTCCATCGCGGTCCCGCTCGCGTGTTTGATCGTGAAGAAGACTGCTTCAAGGCCATCAAGGCGGACAAAATCAAGCCGGGCGATGTCCTGGTAATCCGCTACGAGGGACCCAGGGGAGGGCCCGGCATGCGGGAGATGCTCTCCGTGACCGCTGCCCTTCAGGGTGCCGGTTTGGGAGAGCATGTGGCTTTAATCACCGATGGCCGCTTCTCCGGAGCCACCCACGGTTTTATGGTAGGTCACATCGCACCGGAGGCTGCGGACGGCGGACCGATTGCCATCGTACGCAACAAAGACACGCTGGTCCTCGATGTGGACAAGCGCTTGCTGCAGGTGGAATTGTCCCAGGCCGAGATCAAGAAAAGGCTCAAGCAGTGGAAACCTCCCAAGCCTCGCTACAAAAATGGGGTCCTGGCCAAATATGCCCGCACCGTCTCCTCGGCCTCTGAAGGCGCCATGACGGTATGATTGCGATCAATCATAAATCGGGCCAGACATCGAACTCTCAAGCACGATCTTCGTAGGGGTCAGCCGGTGGCTGACCCGAACAGCTAGGATTGCAAAATCTAGAGCCACGCACGTAAAAATTGCGCCGCTCAGTCAGTTCGGGCGAGCCGTCGGCTCGCCCCTACGAGGCTAAATAAATTGATATTATTTATTGTTATCCTCAGTTGTTTAAATCTATTTTATTAAGCTTATTCTTAAGGTCTTCAATTCGCTGGTAGGACTGTTGAATGCGGTCCCTGGAGAGGGTTCCACTCTCAACCAAATCCCTTAAGATATTGACGGCCTTTTGAGCAATCTGGGGATCATAGCTACTGGAGTTATTTCCAAAAAGCAGGATGTCCACACCCGCCTTCACAGCCAGTTCGATGCTCTCCTCCAGAGAATAGTTCTGAGCGATGGCACCCATCTTCATGTCATCGGACACCACCACACCTTCAAATCCCAACTGCTGGCGCAGCATGCCGGTGATCACGGCAGAGGAGAGGGTGGCCGGATAGGTCTCATCCCACTGAGCGTTGTACAGATGGGCCATCATGACCAGATCCGGAAGCTGCTCGCTCATCAGGCTTCTGAAAGGCTCGAGCTCCGTCTCAGACCACAGGTGGGTCACATCGGGCAAACCCAGATGGCTGTCCTGCTTGCTGGCCCCGTGACCGGGGAAATGTTTCACGGCAGACAACACACCGGCTCGATGGAATTCTTCGATGGTCCAGCGGGCATGGCGCTCGACCCGATCGGGATCGGCTCCATAACTGCGCTCCAGAGCGGCAATAATAGGATTGTCCGGATTCACGGCCAGGTCCAGTACGGGTGCGAAATTGAGGTTGATTCCCAGCGAGGCCAGCAATTCGCCCACCTCTCGGGCACTGGATCGAGTCCGTTCCTGATCATCCCATCGGCCCAGCTCGGCCTGGGAGGGGGTGGTGGAAAAGCCGTGTCGGGCCTTAAGACGGGCAATTTGCCCCCCTTCCTGATCGATGGCGATCAAAAGCGGCACCTCGGCAACCGCCTGAAGCTGAGCCGTCAGTTTTTGGACCTGCTGCGGGGAAACAATATTTCTCACTGGAGATCGAGTGGGAACATCCCGGTCAAACAAGACCACTCCACCCAGGTGAAGATCTCTTACCGCCTGAAGAAAGGGATCCCCTTCCTTCAGGTCGGTCCCCCGGAATCCCACCATCAACATCTGCCCGATCCAGAGATCGAGACGATCCTCTTCTTCAGGAGTACCGAGACAGCTCAGGAGCGATGCCCCCTGGAACAACCCAAAAGCGATAATGAGAAGTAATCGCATGGCCGCATTACCGGCTGAAGTGACGCTCAATGATTCTTCGATAGGCGAAAGAAGCCACGGTTGCCGTGGGGGCTCCGTAACCAATGGTGGCTCCCATGGGAGTCACGCTGGCATCGCAGATCAAAAGATTCTCAACATCGTGCGATTCAAAATAGGGATTCACTACCGAAGTTCTGGGATCACTGCCGGCTCGGCAGGAGCCCGTGTTGGAGTTAAAGGAGGTCCCAAAGGGAGCTCGGGTCTCCAGAATCTCTGTGGCTCCCATCTTCCGAAGCAGCTCATGCCCCACCTCCCGGGCCTCTTGAAAGAGCGGAACCAGACTGGGGTGCTGCACATCGAAGGACCAGGTTCCTCTTTCGTCCGTCGATCCTAAAACTTGTGTAGGCCGGACCAGGCGAATGAGAATTCTTCCCCTGCGGGTGAGAAGGTCCTTGGCCGGGCTTTGGACCTCGGGATTGCAGATCTGGTCCATGAAGTCCTTATGCTCACGTCCGAATTCCGGAGCCAGGGCGTTGATGGCGACCCGGTCGGGATCGCCCAGAACCACATTTTCCCAGCGCAACTGGAAGCGTTCCATCATTCGGTCCTGGCGCGTATCGTGGATGACATAAAATCCACCGTCCACGTATTCTCCGGTGGTCATCGGTTCCGGGAAGACCCCGGTAAGCACCAGAGGCCCGGGCCGCCCATCGATATTGCGCCCCACGTTGGGATTTTCAACCAGGGTTGATGACCCCAACAGCTCCCGGGGACCATAGCCGGAACGCATCAAGACCAACGGGGTGCCGAAAGTTCCGCAGGAGACGATGATCTTGGGAGCCTGAATTCTCTGCTGGGTCCCTCCCTGCTCGTAGATCACAGCGGTGGCCCGTCGATTCTCAATCTCTATTTTCTGGACTTCGGCGTCGGCAATGATATCCACATTGTGCTTCTCGACAAGGTGCAGATAGGCAACAAAGCTTCCTCTTCTGGAATCGTATTTGCAAAAGTTCGATCCTTCACATCCCCAACAGTAGAGGCAGTTCTTTTTGGCAACTTGAGAGTCCACCACGTTAAAGCCCAACGACTTGGCCGTATCGCGATAAAGAAGATCCCCTCGAGACATTAACGGATCGGGACGGGAATGAATGTTGAACATCTCCACAACTTCATCTGCCGCTTCCTTGAAATTGGCAGGCGTCCAATCCTTCAAGTCGTGAACCTCGGACCAGGCCCGGTAATCCATTTCCCGAGGAACCCGTGTCAGGGCTCGCCAGTGCAGGCTGCCTCCTCCCACCACGCTTCCCGCCGAGTGAGGATAGGTATTGGGGCCTCCCGGACCATCCGGGTAGTACTGCATCTGGTAGCGCCCATTTTCGTGGAATTCGCTGGTGATATTGGTGAAGAGTCGGCGGCGTTCGGGAACTCCGTAGCCCGGCCGCGGTGTCCCGCGCAGGTAAGGACCCCGCTCCACCAGAGCCACGTGAAGGGGCTCTCCATTGCGCGGATTGACGCCCTTTTCCGCAATCCGGGCGGCAAGGAGAAAGCCGGCCATTCCAGAGCCCACGATGATCAAGTCATAAGTCTTGTCCGCCATGCAAGATCCTTTCGATGTTTCGATGGATTGAACCGCATTTCAAGCGCGTTTCTGTTCAAAGTCAAGTGATTTTGAAAAATGAGAGGGTATCCGCGCGAATGTCTTCGCACAAGGAAGGCTCAGAATAGTCGATAATAGTAATGGCAAAGGAGATCAATATTCGTCGAAGGCACCTTCTCGCTTTCATCATCGGAATCCTCATCAGCATTCTCTGTTTGGTGGTCGCCCTATGGGGGATCGAATGGAAAGAAATCAGGGAGGGCTTTCAACAAGCAAACTACTTCACCCTGCCCATTCTTATGGGCCTTCTCTTTGCCGTCTTTTGGCTCAAAGCCATCCGCTGGCGTCTTCTCCTTCAGCCTTTGAGGAAATTCCAGACCAAAGAGGTCGTTCCCCCTCTCATGATCGGGTTTATGGGAAACAACCTGCTTCCGGCCCATCTGGGTGAACTCATCCGGATCTTTGTTCTGGGTCGAGAATTCTCCCTTTCCAAAGCTGCTGTCTTCTCCAGCGTGGTCCTGGAGAGAATCTTTGATACGGCGGTGATCCTCCTGTTTTTGGTCATGAGCTTGCTGCTGGTCGATGAATTGCCGTCATGGGTCAGCACCACGATCTTCTTTGTGTCGGTCTTCGCCGGATTGGCTATCCTTTTTCTGGCCGTCTACCTGTTTTGGACCAAACGGCTCATCCACGCTACCCGACGGGTCTTCTCCTTCCTTCCCGAACGCTTCGGTCGAAAGCTCACCGAAACGATGGAAGCTGGAGTTCTTGGCCTGGCCTCCATGCAAAGCGGCGGACTGGTCTTCTGGATCGTTCTGACCTCAATTCTGCAGTGGGTACTCATGGCTGGTATGGTTTACGTCTCCCTGTGGAGCTTCGGATTACATCTACCGCCTTTGGCTTCTGTCGTGATCATCGGGGTGTCGGCACTGGGGGTGTCGATTCCCTCCGCCCCCGGCTTTTTCGGAATCATCCAGCTCAGTTTTTGGGTGATCCTGCAGGGCTTCGGAGTAGACAAAGGCGATGCCTTTGCTTCTTCGATCTACTTCCACTTGAGCAATTACATACCGGTCACCCTGGTGGGCCTTTACTATCTCAACCGCCGTGGATTGCAGCTGTGGCAGTTCGACAAGGCAGCGGCTGAAGACGAGGATCCGATGCTGGCGGACTCAGGAACCGATAGGCTTTAGTCGGGAGATTCAGAGGCCAGGAGATCAGCCACCTTGGCCACTCCATGCTCCTTGAGGGATTGATCCCAGCGCTGAAGGAGATAGGGTTTCTCTTCTTCGAAAACGCGGCTGATATTCTCGATATAAACTTCAGCTTCGTTGGAATCCATGTCCCGTGTTTTGTTCACAAAGGAAAGGGTTCGGGCAAAGTAAAAAGGCATCAAGGCGTTCAGAAGTTCGACTCGATCACCATCCGGGCTCCGGTAGGCAACGGCAAAATCAAATAACATGCGCGCCCATACATCACTGGGAAAATAGAACTTTTCGAACTTTGTTTTCTTCAGTTTCTGCACTTCCCTCCAATTTTCCGGGGACAGCACTTTCTTCCACAGATCCCGATAGTCCTTGGCTCCGGACAGGAATAAATCGTGCAAACGATCGCGAGTGACCTTCACCTCGGGCGGATCATTCCGATCCCCCAGTCCAAACCCGTAAATGGTGCTCGGTCTCGAGTCGAAGGTATCCTTCCACAGGAACTCAAAGTCCATCATGAGTTGGAAGATCGCACCCACCACCTGGCAAAACATCGGCCCCAGATCCGATGCAGGGTCCTTGGTGCGATGAATCTTAGGCGAACCCATAAAGGTCTGGCAGACCTTGAAGTGTCTTCCAATGGCGATGGTGGTCATCCAGATGTCGATCCCGAAGTTGGAAACATCCTCGCTCCAGGTTTTCTCCACCAGGTAGCAGCGGGCCAGCTTGCCGGAAATACCGAAATCCCCACCTATGGGCTGGCGAACCCGAAGTCCGTAAAGGGTCCTCACCAGAGGATAGGCGATGTTCTTGGTAATGGTGCCATCGTATTTATGCCGGGTGTAAATCGGGACCACATAGTCATACCCGTCAAAAAGCGGCTCAGCCAGATGCTGAATCCAACTGGGGGTCATGCTCTTGAGATCGGCATCGACCGTCACGATAGCTTTGGCCTTCAACTCGGCGGCTACTTCAAAAAGGTTGCGTAGATTATGCCCTTTGCCCTTCACCTCTTCAGGTGTGGAAACATAGATTTTGGGTATCTTGGTGGGTGTACCCAGGAATGCTTCCCGGGTCCCGTCCGATGAATGGTTATCCACGTTAATAATGACGGAAGAATGACCTGCAAAGTGTTTGAGAAGACCTTGACTTGCCACATCCACGGGAACCGCAATGGAATCGGCTTCATTGTAAGAGGGGATGCCTACCACGATCTCAGCAGAGGTGACATGATCGGGATTGTCGATCTTAGCGATCATCAGCGGAAGTGTAGCGCAAGCCTATGTCTTATCCGTCCGACCCCGGAGGTTTCCCCGAGATCTTCTCAAATTCCTTGCCGGCAAAGCGGACGATGCTAATCCATGCCACCAGTATCAGTGCGGTCACCAGTGAGAGCCAGCGAACACTTCCAAAGCCCACAAAGAGAGTGGTGATGGCCAGGCTCAGGCCCACGGCCAGGGCTTTGGCAAAGCGCTGAACGAACATGTCGATAAAGGCCTTGGCCTGATACTTCTCCTCTCTGGTGGTGGGGACATAGAGAACTTCCTTGGAGGACTGATTAATCGAGTTGTTGAAGCCGTTGTCAAAGATATAGAGGGCGCTGCCCGTCAACAGCACAGGAGTGAACAGAAAACCGACCGATCCTGCCAGTGCCATGACCGGCAGAACCAGCAGCGCCGTTCCCACACCAAAACGGCGCATCACAAGACTGGTCAGGAAGATCTGTATGAAAAACGATATCCCGTTGCTGATGGCCTGAACCGTGGCGATGTGCACGCTGATGGCCGGCCCGTCCAGATAATAGGCAATGGTGGATTTAAACTGAAAATCCATGGTGGTCGACACCATTTCATACAAACCGACGATGGCCACGATAGACAAAAGATAGCGGGACCGGAAAACCATTCGAGCCGCTTCCGTCAGCGGATTTCCTGCTGATATCGGTTTCTCTTCCGGCTCCGGCTCTTGGAGCAAGGACTTTCGGGCAAACATCTTCCCTGCCGTCCCGGCGATCACCACGATAGCCACGGCCAGACCCATGAAGATCCAAAGCCACTGAACCATGGAGAGATCGTCGACTCTTACCGCCGCGAAGGTGGCCCCAAAAAAGCCGCCCGCTACACCTCCTAAAACAATCAATCCATAGAGGCGTTTGGCCGCTTCGGGTTCGACGCTGTCGTTTAAAAAGGCGAAGAAGGTGGCCACCATGAGGGTGCTGTAGAGGTCGCCGAACAGATAAAACGACCAGATCGTGGGCGCTCCGGGGGAGTCCAGCACGAAGGTAAAAAACAGAAAGCAGGAGAGGATGAAGACCGAGAAGACGTAGGTGAGCTGCTGGCGTCGAAAGGACCGCGACAACAAGGCAAATACGGTGGCCGCCACTAAAGCGATGACCATATTGAGAACCTTGGCCAGCAGTTCGGCCTGTGCCGCCAGCATGTGCCAGCCCATCAGGTCAAACCCGCTTTGATCATAGAATTGAATAAAGAGACCACTCTTGAGCGGTTTCAGGATGGAGAAGGTGGTGATGACCAGAAAGAAATAGCAGAACATCAGGAGAGCCTGGGGAAGCTCATCCCGCCGGATGTTCATGATCTGCTTCAGAGGATTCATCGCCGAGGGAACATCAACTCCAGTCAGCGCCGAATATACAGGACTGCAGTGAATCTCACAATGCCGGCTAACCCGACTTTTTAAGGATTTCAGCCAGGTTCAGTTCAATCGACTGATTGGAGTGCATGAGCTCGGCAAGAATCTCTTCCCGGGATTGAGACTTCTCGGTACTGACCTTGCGATCATCCTCCAGGAAGGGCCACAGGCTCTTTCGGATGGCCTCGGGAAGGATGGTCTCCAGATACTCCAGGGCCGTGCCTTTGAGATCTCGGTTATCGGTGTGCAAGCCGCGAAAGGCAATCTTCAGTGGTTCTTTCGGCAAAGCCAACGACAGGATGGTGAACACGTGCTCCAGGCTTCGACTGGACCGCTGTCGCAGAAAGTCATCCACAAGGGGTGAAAGCTCCTCATCATCCTCGAGTTGATCGAGCAGCCGGTGGCTTTCCCACACTCTCCTGCCCACCGCCACTTCACGGAGCACTGCTGAAAAGACCTTTTCTTTGTCGAGCTTAATCTCCGGATCATTGTCCAGGATATGGGCCAGGGCCCGCCCGCTTTGGAAGCGAACCTCAAAGCGAGTGTCCTTCAGACCGGTCCAGAGCCCGGCTACGGCTCGCTGGGAAGAACTGGAGCTGAGGATCCGGGGAATACGGCGTCGAATGGCAAAATCCTGCTGAGGGTCAGCAAGAACATCAACCAGCTGACCCGTAATCCTCGGCGCAACCTGGCGCAAGGCGGCAATCGCCTCTCGACACACTTCGTCCCATGCCAGTAAGGGCACCACGTGAGGCACGAGAGGAGGCTCAAGATCGGCCTGAGCCAGGGTGGCACGGATCTGTTGCGGCTTTCCCGAGCGGAGATGGACGATCTGCTGGACGAGGGGATCCAAAGAGGCAGTGGAAGCTTCTGATTCACCCTTGAGCACCTCCTTCCCCGGATCTGCCGGATCCTGGGAGCTCACGGACTGGACGCCCTGAAGTCCCAGCGCTCTCAGATCAAGGGAGACCTGGGTCAGCACCATGGTTTGGCGGGTTGTCTTGTCTGCGATCTCCGAGAGGTCGAGTTCCAGGCCACGATTCAGCAGACTCTTTTCCAAAGCTCCGATGTAACCTTGATGCAGGTTCCTGGCCACCACCAAGCCCACCCCGGCGATGAGCGCAGCCGAGATCAGCATGGCGGACTGAGCCAACTGGGGTCCCAGAAACAAGAGCAGGCGGACCGTGCCTCCTCCCAAGGCATCCCCCAGGCGCTGGAATCCCACGTCGATCAAGGACTTGGTGGCTCGTTTGTCCCGCAGCGAGATCGGCGTATAGAAGAGTTCGTATCCGGAACGGAACAAGGAACTGCGCAGGACCGCTTCTGAGGCCCGAGCCACCGACGCGCTGGCCAAGCCGGGAGCGAAGAAAACTCCCAGGGCACCCACGATAACCGCAGCAGGGAGAGTAGCTACCGTCTTTGCCAACCCCAGCTTCTCCAGCGAGAGACGACCGAGAGAGGTTTGCAGGACAAAGGTGAGCAAACCGATGACCATGTAGAAAATGGCAAAGAAGCGCAGCAGCTCCTCACCCTGCTGATAGGTGGCTACTGCGTGGGCTTTGAAAACGTAGTCGATTAGGGCTGCACTCAGGGTGCCCAGAAGCACCAGCACAGCCAGGCTGCGCAAATAGGGCTCCTGCGCCACAATTCGAAATCCGGAAGATTTCACCTCGGAAACCGGGTGACGGTCGGCTGGAGGAGACCCAGAGCCTGGAAGCGGCCTCAGGGCACCCAGCCTCCAGGCGCAGAAAAAGTGCATGAGGGCCAGAAGCGGGAGCATCGTCGATACACTCAGCAGAACGGCCACCCTTTCGGCCACGATCCCCCCGGCCAGACCTCCCACTGTTGCGGCGCCGGCAATGCGACTGATCCGCTTCTTGGCCGTTCGAGGGTCGAACCGCTCGTTGATCACCGACCAGAATCCGGAGATCAAGAAAGCACCGACCACGGCCAGATGAAGATAAAATGCAACGGCGGCAACCCTTGGACTGACAGAGATCAGCCCCCACTCGGCCAGCAGAAAGACCCCACTGATTCCAAAGCCCCAGGGAACCAGTCGCTGCGGACTGAGCCGGGGCATAGCCCGTGAGAAAAAGACAACGGTGGCAATGGAAAAGAGTGACGCTCCAATGAGCATGACCGGCAAGGCGGTGATGTCGAAGTTGGAAAAGAACAAGGCGTCGCGGGTGGCTAGTCCGCCCACGTGGTTGGCGATCATGGCAGCGGCCACCAGCATGGCAGCGGTGACCGCCGCATCCGCCTGTTTGTGCTCCGACTGATGGGAGCCTGTTCCTGGCCCGCTCAAGCTTCTTTTTCCCTCAGAAGTTTCATATACTCTCTAACTCTTTCCGTATTGTAGTACCGGAGCGAGAAGCCTGCCTCATGAAAGTGATCTATAGGATACTTTTTGTAGCCTTACTGCTCGCCCAGCTTCCGTTTCTGGCAGCACAAGAATCCGCCAACCCGGACAGCCGGGCCGAGGAGTTAAGAGAGCGGCGCCGCCAGAAGCTGCCCGAGAGTACCCCTCCGAAGAGCCCCGGCATAGTGAAAATGCTTCTTTACATGGAAGGCGGAGGTCTCTATGAGAGAATCAACATTCGCTACAAGGACTTCTACCCCAAGTATGGCCAGCTCAGTACCGGGTCGGGTGGTGCCTACGGCATTCGCTACTTCAAGAGCAACATCGCGAAGTCGGCGCCGCTCACAAACGAGCAGCGCAGGCTCATGGACGAGCTCGCGGAACAGTCCCGGCCGAGCCTGTTCTACGCTTACGCCGAGCCGGACCGCATCGTCATTGGAGGCTCCGACCAGGCCGGGCTGCTCGGGACGAATCTCGCCTCCAGCTTCCAGCTCGGGAGTATCCTGGGCCTGCAGAGCACCCTGATGCATGCCGCGGAGAGCCACGGATCGGAATAACATTGAACCCGATCCCGGGACCGTGCGTATCCTGGAGTGATGTGCAGGCTGAGG
>JACZQQ010000253.1 GCA_022545645.1 Acidobacteriota bacterium
CTTGGGTCTATGGATGAGCCCTGGTCAGCACGGGAGGTTAATCTGTCAACGCTATTGGGAGCGAGGTGAGAGTTGTCCAGTGGTGGCTGCCTTCGGAGTCGATCCCTTGATCTTCATGGCCTCCCATACCAAAATCCCTTGGGAGCAGTCAGAGCTGGACCTGGTGGGAGGCCTGAGGGAGAGGCCCCTGGAGGTCATCAAAGGTCCGATTACTGGCTTGCCGATTCCGGCCCATGCGGAAATCGCTCTGGAGGGGGAAGTGCCGCCACCCCAGGTGGAAGCCCGCGACGAGGGCCCTTTTGGTGAATGGCCGGGGTATTATTCTGGCGGAACTTTGGGTACGGGTGAACCCCAGCCGGTGATTCGAGTGAAGGCCCTCTACCACCGGGACAAGCCGATCCTCCCCGATGAGGCACCTCTATGGCCTGGGGCAACTAAGCGGGGTCTGCCGATAGCAGCGGGAATTATCTGGGACCAGTTGGAGAGCAGCGGTATCCAGGATGTGACGGGGGTGTATCAACATATGCCCTACTTGGTCGTGGTGGCCATTCGGCAGCAGTATGCAGGGCATGCCAAGCAAGCAGGCCATGCGGCAGTGAGCTGCTCGGCTGCTGCTCGCAACGGCCGCTATGTGGTGGTGGTAGATGATGACATTGATCCTACAGATCTGAAGGAAACGCTGTGGGCCATGGAGACCAGAGTGGATCCAGCTCGGGATATCGAGATCGTGGATGGATGCTGGAGCACCCCGCTGGATCCCAGGTTGTCTCCTGAGAAGCGTGCGGCGGGCAACTACACGAACAGCCGAGCCATTTTCTATGCGGTGCGTCCCTTTGAGTGGCGAGATCAGTTCCCCAAGGTGAGCCGGGCCAAGCGGGAACTGCGCCGGCAAGTGGTTGAGAAATATCGCTCCCTGTTGCCCTTCCCACCCCTGTGAACGGGGGGTTTGCACAAAGATGGCAAGGGTCGCTCCTGGGAGATGATAAGCCCGCACTTCTCACACCTGATCGTAAGCGAGGCGGTGGAGATGGCTGTGGCTGCAAGGCGCACGGGGGCACCCGCTTGCGGGTCGGCCCCCGCAAACGTACTCTCTGCAGTACGTTGAGGAGGCCGACCGAGACGCAACACAGGCAGGGCGGATGATGTCGGCGCTGCAGTAGAGAATCTATGCATAATCCGGGCTAGTCATGCCGGCGATCCCCCGGATGCCCCATAATTTTGGGTACAATTAATAGTGTATGGAGAAAGTCTCACTGGCCGGTCTTCGGATCCTGCACGTTCATACGCTTCCCATTGTGAGTGGTTCGGGGATCAACACCCTTCTGACGATGCAAGGCTCATTGGATTGCGGGGCTGAAGTGGGCCTGGCCAGTGCCCCCGGGGGAAAATTGGAGATGCTGGTTGGTGAGGCGGGCATGGACTTTTACCCCATCCGAAACTTTGTCAGCGAGGTATCTCCTTTCAAGGATCTGCACGCACTCTGGCAGTTGAACCGCCTGTTGGCACAAGAAAAGTTCGACCTGGTGCACACTCACAACTCCAAAGCGGGGATCCTGGGGCGTCTTGCTGCCCGATGGAACAATGTTCCCAGCATCATCCACACCGTTCATGGGTTTGCCTTCCATGAAGAAGAGAGCTGGTTTTTCCGCCACCTCTTTATTGTTCTGGAGCGAATGGCAGCGCGCTGGTGTGACCAGATGATTGCCATCTCTCAGCCCATGGTGGAGTGGGCACAGCGAGAGAAAATCGCCCCACCGGAAAAATTCGTCAAAATCTACAGCGGAATCGAAGTGGAGCGGTTTCGAAATGAGACTCCAAGCCCGGAACTCAAGAGTCGATTTGGAATTCAGCCGGAAGAAACGGTGATCGGGGTGGTTTCCAAGTTATGGGAGGGGAAGGGCCATGAGGTTCTGATCGATGCAGTCGCCCGTGTTCTGGACAGCGGATGCCGGGTGAAGCTGCTGATCGTGGGAGAAGGATATCTGGAAGAGAAGTTGAAGGAAAAAGTCAAACATCTGGGGATCGAAAAGAATGTGGTCTTCACCGGCTTCTGGTCTGACGTTCCCGAGATCACAGCGATTCTTGATATTTCCGTTCTTCCTTCTTTCTATGAAGGGATGGGAAGAGTGGTTCTGGAGGCCATGGCCGCAGGGAAACCGGTGGTGGCCAGCCGAGTGGGGGGTGTTCCGGAATTCGTGGAAGATGGAGTGACTGGATATCTGATTTCTCCCGGAGATGTGGATGCATTAGTAGACCGGCTCCAAACCCTGATCGGCGACTCGGATCTGAGACAAAAAATGGGACAACAAGGCGCCCAGCGCATGAGACACGAGCACTCGGCAGAAACCATGGTGAACAGGATTCACCAGGTCTACAAACGGCATTGGGTCGTTGAGGACGCCACAGCTTCCGCTCATCGTGCTGTACCCGAACTGGCCGGCCGGTCTGAGCTGGGGAGGCAGGAATCGGAGCTTCGTTGAGATGATTATCTATATTCTTCTATTTCTAGTGGCCCTGGGCTCCGTCCATGTCCTGACGCCGCTCTCCATAAAGATTGCCGAAAAGATCGGTGCCGTAGACATACCCACCGAAAGAAAAGTACACAAAACGCCCATCCCTCGACTGGGAGGTGTGGCAGTCGTTTCCGCCGTGGCCATTTCGCTTCTGGTGGGGGCCGCCGTCAACATCTACATTCCCAGGATCGTGAACACGAATCTGATGGGCCTACTGGTGGGGAGCCTCATCATCATTGCCGTGGGAGTCTGGGATGATACCCGTAATGCGAACCCCTTTGTAAAGTTGGCCTTCCAGGTGATTGCAGCCAGTATTGCCGTTTACATGGGAGTGCAATTTGAGTTGGCGAGCAATCCTCTGATGGGGGAAATGCGGGACTACTTTGATTTGGGAATTTTGGCCTTTCCTTTATCGGTTCTCTGGATTGTGGGGCTCACCAATGCCATGAACCTGATTGATGGATTGGACGGATTGGCTTGCGGCATTGCCCTGGTGACTTCAGTGACGCTTTTTTTGATCTCAGTCAATCTCGGGGCCGGGGATGTGACTTATTTTTATATTGCCCTGGCTGGGGCAACCCTGGGCTTTTTACGCTACAACCGTTTTCCGGCTCAGGTATTTCTCGGGGATACGGGGAGCATGTTTTTGGGTTTTTCCCTGGGATGTCTGTCCACCACCGGATTTCAGAAGAGCTTTGCCCTTTCTTCGTTGATCATACCCATGATCATTTTTGGGATTCCCATTTTTGATTCAGTGGTGGCTTTAATGCGCCGCTACATGAATAATAAGGGCTTTGCCACAGCGGATCGGGAGCATTTGCACCATCGTTTGCTTGATCTAGGCTTGAGCCAGAGACAAACTGTGCTGTTCTTGTATTTTATCACCGTGCTGCTGGGAATCATTGCTTTTGCCTTCACGGTTCAGTTGAATGAATATGCCGCTGTGATTATTGTAGTCATGGGAGTCCTCGGTGGCCTCATGGCCAAGGAACTGAACCTCTTTGGGACCAAACCGACCCAGAGAGAACGAGAATACCCGTATGAGCAGAAGCAAAGGTCACTCTTTGATGGGACGTCAGAGGAACATGGAGCTGAGGAGCAGTCTGTCGAAAAGACGATGGCATCGACTGTTAGCCGGTTGCCTTAAGAAGTTGGTTAGAGCTTCGTTCCTATCCCGCGAATGAAAAAATCTTTATAAGAGGAGATCTGAACGTTTTCAAGAGACTCCTCGGAGAGCCAATAGGTGATCTCATCTTCATCATAGTAAGCGGTCATTGGAGCGGACAACCTGTCATACCAATCCGTCCGGTAAATTGACCAGTCGTGTTTTGCGTATTCTCTGAAGTGAGAGGGCAAGGGTAGGCGAAGGTGCCTGAAAGCCAGCACTCCAGGGTAAAATAAAACAGCAGCGACCCATGAGACGACGTGCTGCAGTGAAACTGGTAACCGCTTCGTA
>JACZQQ010000050.1 GCA_022545645.1 Acidobacteriota bacterium
CAACAGAACGGCCGCCGTGGAACTGGTCACGCCACCACGCATAGCCAGCAAAATACGGTTCACAGTGGGGGGCATTATAGCACGCGGTAGACTATAGCCCAGACTGGCGCCTGGGGGGCAACTAACTCACTGTATCAGGGAAGTCTTGCCTTCGTACCGTCAACTTCTCAATCCATGGGAGGTCGGGTTCATAGCCGAGTCCAGACGTCTTCGGAGGAATAATAAATCCATCCGACGTCACCTCCACCGGAGGTAAGACGGTATCGCGCTCATAGTAACGCTTAGCGGCAGACACGTCACCAGGAAGGCTGAAATTCTCCAACGTGGACAGTGCAATGTTGTGGGCACGGCCGATTCCGGTTTCCAACATCCCTCCGCACCAAACCGGAATGCCCTGCTCCTGACAAAGGTCATGCACCCGTCTGGCCTCGCTGGGACCTCCGACACGACCCATCTTAATGTTGATGATCCTGCAGGCTTGCAGTTCCAACGCGTGTGCGGCATCACGGGCATGTCGAATCGATTCATCCAGACAAATGGCAGTGTCGATCTGAGCTTGCAATTTGGAGTGATCCAGCAGGTCATCGTAACTCAGAGGCTGCTCGATCATCAGCAGGCCGAACGGGTCCAACTCCCTGAGCTGACCCACATCTTCCAGGCTATAAGCCCCATTGGCATCCACCATCAGGGAGATATCGGGAAAAGAATCTCGGACCAGACGGACGATCTCCACATCCCACCCCGGCTTGATCTTGATTTTGATTCTCTGGTAGCCGGCCAGCAGCTCTCTTTCGATTTTCTCAAGAAGAGCATCAGGACTTTTTTGAATGCCGATAGAGACTCCGCAAGCGATTTTCTCACGAGTCCCTCCCAAAAGTTCCCACAATGGCACCTCCAGTTCCCGGGCCTGAAGATCCCAAAGGGCAGCTTCAACACAACCTTTAGCCATCCTGTGGCCCCGAACCCTGCCCACCAACTCCTGAAATTCGGTGGGACGATCAAAAGACCACTTCAAGACAGAGGGCAAAATCAACTGGGTCAGAATCAACCAAGCCGTATCTACGGTCTCATCACTGTAGAAAGGACCTTCGCCAGCCACGCATTCACCCCAGCCCACCGCATCGCCTCCCTGAATTTCCACCAGGAGCACGCGCCTCTCCTGTGTGCGTCCGAAACTGGTCTCAAAGAAATCAACCAGCGGAAGGCGAATTTCCCGTAGCGTGATGCGGTTGATTTTCATGGTGAAACAGCTGACAACTGACAGCTGACAACTGACAGATTGACAAGGTGTAGAGAGGCATTGAGCCTTTTACCTCGGGCTTCTGAATGCTGGCTTTCTGTCAGTTGTCAGTTGTCAGTTGTCAGCTTTCCCCCAGCCTCCTCCCCCGGGGGTCTCGATACGGATGACATCGCCCTTGGAAAGGGAAAGTGAAAACTTGCCCGGTAACTTCTTCCGTTGTCCTTTAACCACCAGATAGTTATGACCCGTCTTTCCTGAGCTTCCACCTCGCAACCCATAGGGGGCATATCGACGACGTTCGGAGAGCATCGTCACCTGACAATCTGCCAACATCTCAAGGCTCCGGATGATGCCATCACCGCCCCTGAACTTCCCCGGACCACCGGATCCTCGGCGCAGACGGTATTCCTTGACCCGTACGGGAAAATAGTTTTCAAGAGCTTCAATAGGTGTATTCAAGGTATTGGTCATATGAGTATGAATTCCGCTGTCTCCATCGGCCTGTGAACTGGCTCCCATTCCACCTCCAATGGTTTCGTAATAAGCGAAGGTCTGACCGGTATCAGGACCAACGCTGCCCAAAGAGAGGTTGTTCATGGTACCCGCACTGGCAGCGGGCATGTTGTCCAGTCCTGCAGTGGAAAGGGCTTTGAGAAGAACATCCACGATACGCTGTGAGGTTTCCACATTCCCTCCTGCGGTGGCCGCCGGATAACGGGCATTGACAATGGTTCCCGCAGGAATGATCACTTCTACGGGACGAATCAAGCCGGCACTGGTCGGGGTGTCCTCAGGTGCCAGGCAACGCAGCACATAATAAACAGCCGCCAGGGTAATGGCTTCCACCGCATTCATGCACCCTCTGACTTGCGGATGAGAGCCACTGAAATTGACCTTCATCTTTTCTCCGCGAACGTCCACGGTGACTTTGATTTTGATGGATTTTCCGGGAGTGGGCTTTGCCGCTCCCCCATCATCGTCCAGGAGATCCTCAGCCCTGTAGCAACCATCAGGGATCGTGGAAATCACCTGTTTCATAACTCTTTCACCGTAGTCCTGGAGTGCCCTCATATAATCGTTCACCTCTTGGCGGCCGTTCTTTTCCATCAGGCCGAGCAACCTCTTCTCACCGACTTTCAGCGAGCCAACCTGGGCAGCCAGATCGCCCTCTCGTTCCACGGGAGTTCGGACATTACAGAGCACAAGCCGCAACAGATCCCGGTTGAGCTTTCCTCTTTCGTAAAGCTTAATGGGAGGAATTCGAATCCCTTCTTGAAAAATATCGGTGCTCAAGGGCATGGAACCGGGAGAAATCCCCCCCACGTCCGAATGGTGTGCCCGACATGCCACAAAGGAAACAGGCCGGGAAGGGTTCGATGGCTCATAAAGGGGCACAACCATCGTCACGTCCGGGAGGTGGGTGCCCCCGGCAAAGGGATCGTTCAACACCACGACATCACCGGGGTCCAATGCAAAGGCATCCAGGGCCGCCTGAACGGCAAGCGGCATCGACCCCAGATGAACAGGCATGTGGTCCCCCATGGCCACCAGCTGACCTTGATCGTCAAAGAGGGCACAGGAATAGTCTCTGCGCTCCTTAATGTTAGGAGAGTATGCTGTTCGCCTCAGAACAACACCCATCTCCTGTGCAATGGAGGAAAAGAGATTTCGATAAATCTCAAGTTTGATGGGATGATAGGAATTCAACCTGCTGCCTTCCATAAAATGGGCATTATATCCTTCAGTCGGGACTAGGCAAGAGAGGGCACAGACGAACTCAACGAAGTTAATTCCCTAGCCCGCATTTCTCACACCTACTCGTCACGAATCGGCGGAAGGGGCGGCCTGAGTGCGCGACCCGCAAGCGGGTCGCACAGTCAGGACGGATCATTTCGCCGATGCAGTAGAGGGGGTGTGAGAAATGCGGGCTGGGCCTGGTATAATTTTCCCACGGAGATGTGGCGTCCATGAAAAAACTGGTTCTGGTGCTGGAAGCGATCAAGTTCGAGCACACTATTTTTGCGCTCCCTTTCGCCCTGCTGGGTGCTTTTTTGGCGGCTCGGGGATTTCCCGGTTGGGAAACCACCTTTTGGATCATCATGGCCATGATCGGAGCCCGGAGCGCCGCCATGGCCTTCAATCGGCTCGCCGACCGCTTCGACGACCGCCTGAATCCACGCACGTCCGATCGGGCCCTGCCTCGGGGACTCCTCAGCGCTCCGTTTGTCGCACTCTTCACGATGGCAAGCTCCACACTGTTTATCTTCTCAGCCTGGATGCTCAATGAATTGGCTTTTCACCTTTCTCCAATCGCCCTGGTCATCGTCCTTTTCTACAGCTACACGAAACGGTTTACCTCCCTGTCGCATCTGGTTCTCGGATTATCCATTGCCATCGCTCCGGTGGGAGGTTGGGTTGCCGTGCGCGGCGAAATTCATCTGGATCCTTTCTATGTGGCAGCTGCTGTTCTTTTTTGGGTGGGAGGATTCGACATTATTTATGCCTGTCAGGATTACGACTTCGACCGAAAAGTCGGCCGATATTCCTGGCCCAGTAAATGGGGAATCAAGACAGCACTTCGAATCTCCGCCTTGTTTCACGTCCTGATGATGCTTTTGCTCATTTACGCTTTTCTCCAATTTCAGCTTTCTTGGCTCAGTTGGATGGGTTTGGTCCTGACAGGAATCGGACTGATCTATGAACACAGTCTGGTTCACCCTGAGGATCTGAGTCGTCTCAACGCGGCTTTCTTCACCCTCAATGGCATCATCAGTGTCGTCTTGTTTGTCTTCGTCGGTCTCGACCTGTGTCTGCTTGAGTAAGAGTTCTCAGGCCCAGGGACTCGCACATGCTGGAGGATTCGGGGACAATCCCCGAGTTCTCCTCCTGCCAACCGAGGTTGACACTCAGACGGACACCTGCGGTCAAGCATGCTATATATGGTAGTCTAACTGGATCGTTGATACAATATACAGAAGGCCCACCTTTGGCACGCCTTTTGCTTGATTCACCACCGAGAGTTTGTTCTTGGACAATTAGGTTCGTATATTTCGCAGTCAGATCGTTATAATGAATAGAGGCAAACCCTAGAAGATTTGCCTCTGGGTGACGGGTGCCAAAGCACTGTCAGCCCAGAAAAAGGGAAAGGATCCCATGCCTACTTACAAATTTAAAGGTCGCCGCTTTGACACAGGGGCAGTGATTGAAGGGGAACGTGCGGCTCAGAGTACCCAGGGTCTCGCCGCTACACTGCGTTCGGAAAAGATCATGCCCATCAGTATCAATGAGAAAAAAGGAAAGGCCGCAGTAGCGGGCAAGAGGGGGAAGGTCACCTCCACACAAATCGCCATCTTCACCAAGCAGTTTTCCGTCATGCTGGAAGCGGGTTTGCCTCTGGTTCAGTCGCTGGGTATTCTGGCCGAGCAGCAGGACAGCGCCGCTATGGCACACTGCCTGGACGACGTTCGGGCAGATGTTGAGGCAGGCTCCACACTGGCCGAATCGATGCGCAAACACCCCAAGGTCTTTGACACTCTCTACGTCAACATGGTTGCCGCAGGCGAAGCAGGCGGCATTTTGGATGTTATCTTACAGCGCCTGTCGATCTTCGTAGAGAAACTCGTAAAGCTCAAACGCTCTCTGATTTCCGCTTCGGTTTATCCCAGTGTGGTGATCACCGTAGCCATCGGTATCGTTGTCTGCATCATGGTCTTCGTTATTCCGACCTTCGCTGACCTGTTCAAGAACATGAATGCGACTCTGCCTCTACCCACTCGCATTGTCATGGGCATAAGCGATTTCATGGCCGCATACATCCTCCCCGTCATCGCCTTCCTTGTTTTGATCGTGATCGCTGCTCAGCGTTACTACACCACCTATGCGGGCAAGGTGAGAATCGACGGGCTGACACTGAAAGTTCCTATTTTCGGAGAGGTCATCAAAAAGATCATTATTGCCCGATTTTCACGCACCTTGGGAACCCTTCTCACCAGCGGTATTTCCATTCTTGAAGCGCTCGACATTACGGCTCGTACGGCTGGAAACATGGTCATTCAAAATGCCTTGCTGGATTGCCGAAAGGCCGTTCAAGAAGGAAACACGCTGGTTGAACCCTTGAAGCGGGCCAATCTGTTCCCTGCTATGGTCGTCCAGATGGTGGGTGTGGGAGAGCAGACGGGTGAACTGGATCAGATGCTTCAAAAATTGGCCGACTTCTACGAAGATCAAGCGGATGCCGCCATTGCCGATTTTCTGACCCTGATCGAGCCTTTGATGATAATATTTCTCGGCGGGATTATCGGCGGAATTGTTATTTCCATGTACTTGCCAATCTTTAGCCTGATCGGGAAGCTGGCTGGTGGATGAGTTCAAGAAGAAACTCCTAAACTTAATCATCGTCAGGCTCGTACTGGTGAGCCTGGTGCTGGGATTCGCAATCTTTACGCTTTCCCAGCAAGTATCCGCTCTTGAGTTTGAGTTTCTCCAACCCTTCATACTCGCTGTTTACGCTCTTTCCGTCGTTTACATCCTCCTCTGGAAGTATACGGACCGGCTCCGTCTGATCTACAACCTTCAGTTCTTCTTCGATCTCATTCTGATCTCTCTGCTGATTTTCATCTCGGGTGGAATCAACAGCCTCTATACGCCCTTTTACGTTCTCATCATCGTCTACGCCAGCTTACTGAAACATCGGGAAGGGGGCATCATCGCTCTCACCCTGAGTATCACCAGCTACTCCGGTATCGTTCACCTTGGCTACCTGGGTTGGGTGCCCGGAGGCGCTGAGATCGGATCTTACCCTCTCATCGTTTACCGGATCTCTCTAAATACGCTTGGTTTCATGGGCGTTGCCATGCTGGGTATCTATCTCTCCGAACGCTTGCAGAGTGCGCGCCAGGAATTGGGCACCGCCAAAGTGGTTCACCAAACCATCGTCGACAGTATCCGTGATGGGCTGATCACACTGGACTTAGAGGGTCGTATCACTTCCTGCAATCGAACGGGTGAGGAGATCTGCGGATACTCGCTGCAGGAGTTACTCCTGAAGCCCATTTCCGAACTCCTTTCCGAATCGGTCCTGGAGAGCATTTTACAGAGCGATTTCGAGTCGAATGAACGAGCCCTCCATATCGAATGTTGGAGCAGAACTAAAACGGGCGAGCCACGGTTTGTAGGCTTGAGCTGCTCTCCCCTGTTCTCTCATGACCACCAGCAGACCGGCTACATCCTCTCTGTCCAGGATCTGACCGAGATCAAAAAGCGTGAAGAGGAGGTTCAACTCCAGGAGAAAATGGCAGCTATTGGACAGCTGGCGGCCGGCCTGGCCCACGAGATTCGCAATCCACTGGGTTCGCTGTGGGGAAGCATCCAGGTTCTCCAGTCCGAGTTGCATTTGTCTGACGAGAAAGCAAGGCTATTCAAGATCATCATCGGAGAGTGCAAGCGACTCAATAAAATCGTGGGGGATTTCCTGGTCTATGCGGGCCCCAGGTCGACCCAACTCAAGAGAATTGATCTTCTTTCCCTTGTCCAGGAAACGGTCGATCTCTTTAAGAATAGTCCCGAGTTTCACGGACGTCACAGTATTGAGATCCACCCCTCTCCCGAACCACTTCGCTGTCTGGCCGATTCCGATCAGTTTCGACAGGTGGTCTGGAACATCATCCAAAACGGAGTCCGGGCTATGCCCAGCGGAGGCAAGCTGTGCATCCAACTCCGTCAAATGAATTCGCGAGCCCTGTTGAGTTTTACTGATGATGGAATCGGAATGAGCTCCAAAGAAGAAAAGGAGCTTTTCCAGCCCTTTCTCAGCGGTTTCAAGAATGGATCCGGCCTGGGAATGGCGATTGTCTATGAGATCATCCAACAACATCACGGGAAAATCGAAATCCGCAGCCAGCGCAATGCCGGCACCGTTATTGACATCTCACTTCCCCTTGAGCATTAAGCTTAGCCGGGACGATTCATAGATTCTCTACTGCAGCAGCGAAAGCATCCACCCTGCGTTCCGCGACCCGCAAGCGGGTCGCCCGTGGCGCAACGCACTCAGGTCGGCGCCCCGCTTCGTAACGAGAACCTATGAATCATACCGGCTAGAAATAGAATCCAACTTCCTATCACTAACCCTGGATTTTTTCTTCCTTCTTCTGGATGCTGTCTTCTTTTTTCTGACTTTCGGCTTCTGAATTCTCTGTCTCACTTCCTTCTTCTACCTGCTGACCTTTGGCTTTGGCTGCCTGTTCTTTCACCATTCTTCGCTCGCTTCCCGTCCGTCTCCCCTCTCCTTCTCTCCTCTCTCCACTCCGATCCTTTGGTTTCTTTTTGAGCCCCAGAGTATCCAGACGGTGCCTTAGAGAACGATAGGAGACCTGTAGTATTTGGGACGCTCTGGTCTGGTTCCCCTCCGCCACTTCAAGAGCTTGTTCGATAATCTGTCTTTCGACCGTTTTCAAGTACTCTTCCAAATCCAAACCCTGGTCGGCGGAAATGCGGGGTAAATCCATCTCCTGAGTTTCGACCTGTCCACGCACCCTCTCAGGCAATCTTTCCTTTTGGATAAATTCAGAGCTCTCCAGAGTAACGGCCCTCTCAATGACGTTCTCCAACTCTCGTACATTGCCGGGCCAACTGTATTCCTCAAGACAGGATAGTCCTTCTTCAGTCATTCCCTTGATATTCCGACTCAAGCGCTCATTGTATTTTTGGACGAAGTGTCGCACCAAAGGAACGATGTCAGGCTTTCGGTCACGCAAAGGGGGGATGTGGATCGGAATGACCGCTAATCGATAGTAGAGGTCTTCTCGAAACTCCCCCTCTTCAACCGCTCTCTCCAAATCCTGATTGGTAGCCGCAATCAGGCGCGCATCAATGTCAATCTCTTGGGTTCCACCGATTCGTCGAATTTTCTTTTCTTGCAAAGCTCGGAGAACCTTGACCTGCATGGAGGGAGGCATCGCTCCTACCTCGTCCAAAAACAGAGTTCCTCCAATAGCGATCTCCAGTAGCCCCTTCTTCTCGTGAACTGCGCCCGTGAAAGCCCCTTTCATGTAGCCAAAAAGCTCGGACTCCAGAAGCGTCTCCGGAAACGCTCCGCAATTGATGGAGACGAAAGGTTGTTCCGGGCTCAGACTGGCCTGATGAATAGCCCGGGCCACAAGCTCTTTGCCGGTTCCACTTTCGCCTGTAATCAAGATCGTGGTATCCGTTGGCGCTATGGTCCCAATTAATTTATAGATCTCCAGCATAGGCGCCGAGGTCCCAATCAGGTTGTCCTCATCAATACGCTGTCTCTCCAACACCCGAACCTGATGCCTCAGGTTTCGCGCCAGGAGGGCATTCTTGACCAAGTTGGTTAATTCCTCGACCTGAAAGGGCTTGGTGATGTAATCGAAGGCTCCCAGTTTGAGGGCTTCGATGGCCGTCTCTGAGGAGGCATAAGCAGTCATGAAAATGAAGGGAACTTCCGGATCAATCTCGTGTGACCCCTTCAGCAACCCCAATCCATCCAAGTCAGGCATCCTCAAATCTGAAATAATCAGATCAAAACCCGGCTTCTCCGAGAGCAACTCCAGTGCCTTTGGACTTTCCTGAACACTGCTCACCTCATATCCTTCTTTTTTCAGGACATATTCTAGAAATTCGAGCATGCTCTGCTCATCATCTACAACCAGGATTTTCTCTCCTAGACTTTGCTTCACGGTCTCTATTATAACGAATTACTTGCCCTTCTACGTCATTTCGGTTCCATGCATTGTGCCGAAAATCGGCTTTTTGAGGAAATCACC
This sequence comes from Acidobacteriota bacterium, assembly GCA_022545645.1. Classification (GTDB taxonomy): domain Bacteria; phylum Acidobacteriota; class UBA6911; order RPQK01; family JADFOI01; genus JADFOI01. The sequence continues at coordinate 9,025 of JACZQQ010000050.1, forward strand.
CGACCGACTATAAATCATGTAACTATAATTATATATTGGGTTTATAAGAGATTATAGGGGTCTGGGAAAGTTTGGCACAGCGTTTGCAGTAAGGGCCGGTGAAAGGAGTTTATGTTTATGAAAAACAACAAAGGGTTTTCGTTGATTGAGTTGCTCATCGTCGTTGCCATCATTGGTATTATCGCGGCTATCGCCGTGCCCAATCTTTTGCAGTCCAAGGCTGCAGCCAATGAAGCTTCCGCGATCAGTGCAATCCGTAACATCGTGACTTCACACATCACTTACTCTGCTACGTTGGGGGCAGGATCGTACGCAGCCGATCTGGACGTCCTCCAGACTGCCAAGCTGATTGACAGCGTGTTGGGATCGGGGACCAAGGACGGGTATTTGTTTGCCAGTTCAGGTGGCGCCCTCGCTTTTACCATCAATGCGGCCCCTCTCAGTCCGGGTTCCACGGGCACTCGCTATTTCTTTTCTGATGAGTCGGGTGTTATCCGCTACAGCACCTCCGCAGTCGCTACTAACTCCTCGAACCCCCTGGGCATGTAATCCAGGCGATTTCGGTTCGCACATCTGTAAGGGCAGCCCTAAAGGGGTTGCCCTTTTTTCTTTTCGGCGGAAAACAACAGACAACAGACTGGGATTTCACACCAGTACCTACGTCGCTTTACTACAGTGCTTGCGATAGTTGATATGAGAAGCGAAGAAGTAGTCGAGGGACTCTCGAAGGCTGACCTTCTACTCCGGAGAAGTAGAAGAATCAGTTACTGTCCGCGGGTTGCGATTGCTGTCTGTTGTCAGCTGTCTGCTGTCGGTTGTCTGTTGCCTAGGCTTCAGCTCTTCACAGCCGCCCGTTCGGCGACCTTCACCGCCGCCGTCTCTTCCAGCTTCAAGAGGTCGTCCAGCCGTAGAGGATCGTCCTGGTCATCAACTTCACCGGCGACGGGATCCTTCACCTCGATGTTGCGGTAGTATTCCATTCCGGTGCCGGCTGGAATCAGGCGACCCATAATGACGTTTTCCTTCAATCCCTGCAGATAGTCCACCTTTCCGCTGATGGCCGCTTCGGTCAAAACTCGGGTGGTCTCCTGGAATGAGGCGGCTGAGATAAAGGAGTCGGTGCTCAAAGAGGCCTTGGTGATCCCCAGCAGCAGCGGACGCCCCGTTGCAGGTTGTCCACCTTCTTCCTGGACCCGCTCGTTTTCCTCCTGGAACAGGAACTTGTCGACCTGTTGGTCCAACAGAAATCCCGAATCGCCAACATCTTCGACCTTAATCCAACGCATCATCTGACGGACGATCACCTCGATGTGCTTGTCATTGATGTTGACACCCTGGAGACGATAGACCTCCTGGATCTCGTTGACCAGGTAGCGCTGAAGCTCCTTTTCTCCCAACACGAGCAGGATGTCGTGTGGATTGCGGGGCCCATCCATCAAGGCCTCACCGGCCTTCAGGTACTCCCCTTCCTGGACGTTCACGTGCACGCCGCGAGGCAAAAGGTACTCCGCCTTGGTCCCGGTCTCTTCATTTTCCACAACGATCTTTCGCTGGCCCCTGCTGATCCCTCCATAGTGAACCGTGCCATCGATCTCGGTGATGACGGCTGTCTCTTTGGGCTTGCGCGCTTCAAAAAGTTCAACGACACGCGGCAGACCACCCGTGATGTCCTTCGTCTTGGTGGTCTCTCTGGGAATCTTGGCAAGAGTGTCTCCGGGAAACAGTTCATCCCCGGAATCAATCATGATGTGGGCTTTGGAAGGAATCAGGTAGGACTTAATGACTTTACCCTTCGGGTCTTTGATCTGGATCTGGGGCTGGCGCTTCTCGTCAGGAGACTCGACAATCACCTTCCGAGCCAAACCCGTCACTTCGTCCAGCTCCTCTTTCATGGTGAGGCCTTCCACGATGTCCTTGGTGACCGCGGTTCCCCCAACTTCGGTGAGGATGGCGAAGGTATAAGGATCCCATTCCACGAGTTTCTGTCCCGGTTTGATCTTCTTGCCCTCCTTGACCATCAGCTTGGCCCCATAGATCACCGAGTATCGTTCCTTCTCCCGGCCTTTATCATCCTGGATAATGAGACTCCCTGTTCTGTTCATGACCACCTGGTGGCCTTCCTTATCGGTGACCGTCTGAACATTCAAGTAATGAACGATACCCTCATTCCTCGATTCAACCGTGGATTCTTCCTCGATCCGGCTGGCAGTACCCCCAATGTGAAAGGTTCTCATGGTGAGCTGAGTGCCGGGCTCTCCGATGGACTGGGCGGCTAGAACTCCCACCGCCTCACCCATCTCCACCATCTTGCCGGAGGCCAGGTTGCGGCCATAGCACATTCGGCACAGACCCCGCTTGGTCTTACAGGTTAAAACGGAGCGAATCAGGACCCCCTCAATACCGGCGGCCTGAATCGCTGCCGAGGTATCTTCGTCAATCTCCTGATCGACATCCACCAGCGTGTCTCCTGTGAAGGGATCGATCACTTTTTCCAGCGCCACACGACCGACGATACGATCCCGCAGGCTCTCGATGATTTCACCACCTTCCACCAAGGCTGTGACCTCAACACCGTCGATGGTTTCACAGTTCTCCATGGTCATAATCACGTCTTGAGCCACATCGACAAGACGACGGGTGAGATAACCTGAATCAGCCGTTTTGAGAGCTGTGTCGGCCAGACCTTTTCGGGCTCCGTGGGTGGAAATGAAGTATTGCAAAACGGCCAGGCCCTCTCGGAAATTAGCCGTAATGGGCGTCTCAATAATCTCACCGGAGGGTTTGGCCATGAGTCCCCGCATACCTGCCAGCTGACGGATCTGTTGCTTGCTGCCTCGGGCACCCGAGTCGGCCATGACGTAGACGGAGTTGAACTCCTCTCCGGGTCCCTTGTTGAGGGCCATGGCCTCGAACATCTCGTCGGCAATCTTCTCGGTGACATCGGACCAAATGGCGACCACTTTGTTGTAACGCTCACCATTGGTGATCGCACCGTCCAGATACTGTTGTTCCACTTCAATCACGTCCTGTCGAGCTGCCTCAACCAGTTCACCCTTATTCCCGGGGATGATGAGGTCGTCGATGCTAATGGTGAAACCGGCTTTCGTTGCATAGAGAAAGCCCAGGTCCTTCAGCTCGTCCAACATTTCAACGGTGGTCTCGAGTCCGTAGTGGAGATAGCAATAATTGACGATCTGCTGAAGCCCCTGCTTCTTGAGCAAACCGTTGATGTAGGGCATTTCCTCAGGAAGATGGTCGTTGAAAATCGCTCTGCCTACGGAGGTCTCAATCAACTGATTTTGAACTTCCTGCAAATCAGAGTGCAGCACAGCCTGGTTATCGTACTGTTTGGAAAGATCAATCAGGGATCCCGAGTAGCGCAAGAAGATGGGTGTGAGGATCTGCACCTCTTTCGCCTCTATGGCGTGGTAGATTTCCTCCACGCTTGAAAAGCTACGTCCCTCGCCTTTGGCCCCCGGGCGGGCCATGGTCAAGTAGTAACAACCCAGGACGATGTCTTGGGTGGGAACGGCCACCGGCTGCCCATTGGCGGGTGAGAGAACATTTTGAGAAGACAGCATCAAAACCGATGCTTCGATCTGTGATTCCTGAGACAGGGGAACGTGAACCGCCATCTGATCCCCGTCGAAGTCGGCATTAAAGGCGGTACACACCAGGGGATGAATCCTGATCGCTTTTCCCTCCACCAGAACGGGTTCGAAGGCCTGGATCCCCAATCGATGCAGCGTGGGAGCACGGTTGAGAAGGATGGGATGCTCCTTGACCACCTCTTCCAAGATATCCCACACCATGGGCTCATGGTTCTCCACCATCTCCTTGGCACCCTTGATGGTCGTTACATGTCCTTCCTTTTCCAGGCGATTGTAGATAAAGGGCTTGAACAGCTCGAGTGCCATGATCTTGGGCAGACCGCACTGATGGAGTTTCAGCTCCGGTCCCACTACGATGACGGAACGACCCGAATAATCAACGCGCTTGCCCAACAGATTTTGGCGAAACCGACCCTGCTTTCCTTTCAGAGTATCGGAGAGTGACTTCAGAGGTCGATTTTTCACACCTCGCAAAACCCGTCCTCGCCGTCCGTTATCAAACAGTGCGTCTACCGCTTCCTGGAGCATCCGCTTCTCATTGCGAATGATCACTTCAGGTGCCCGCAGGTCCATGAGCTTCTTCAAGCGATTGTTCCGGTTGATCACTCGCCGGTACAGGTCGTTGAGATCGGAAGTGGCGAAGCGCCCCCCATCCAGGGGCACCAGTGGCCGCAGTTCGGGGGGAATCACGGGAATGACGTCCAGGATCATCCACTCGGCCTTGTTTCCGGATTTCCGGAAAGCATCCATCACCTTCAGCCGTTTCGCATACTTGAGACGCTTGAGCTGGGAGGTCTCATTCTTCATGCGAAAACGCAGGTCGACGGATAGGGCCTCCACGTCGACGTTCCGCACCAATTCCTTGATCGTTTCGGCTCCCATTCCCGCCTCGAACTGTCCCGGGTACTCTGCCTGCAGAGCGCGATATTTCTCCTCTGTCAACAACTCCTTCTCTTTGACCGGTGCCTCCCCGGGATCGACAACCACATAGGCTTCAAAATAGAGTATTCGCTCCAGATTGCGCAGGGACAAATCCAGCAAGTGCCCAATGCGGCTGGGAAGTCCCTTAAAAAACCACACATGGGAGCAGGGGGTGGCCAATTCCACATGACCCAAACGCTCCCGACGAACTTTGGAAAGGGTGACCTCCACTCCGCACTTGTCACAAATCACCCCCCGGTGTTTCATGCGTTTGTACTTTCCGCAAAGGCATTCCCAATCCGTAACCGGACCGAAAATGCGAGCGCAGAAGAGCCCACCTCGCTCGGGTTTGAAGGTACGATAATTGATGGTCTCCGGCTTGGTCACTTCTCCGCTCGACCAGGAGCGAATCTTCTCTGGAGAAGCCAACCCAATCCGGATCGCCTCAAAATTCTTCAAGAGCTGAGTTCTGTCAAGATCACGAAACATTCTCAAGGTTCACCCTCCGTCATTCACTCGGGTTTTCCGCCGTTACACCGCTGAGCACCTTCTCTGCTTCCAGGCGCACTGCAGAGTGGCGATGAAGTTGTTTCTTGGGTTTTTCGATCAATTCCACGTCCAAAGC
>JACZQQ010000254.1 GCA_022545645.1 Acidobacteriota bacterium
TCCTCGGAGGTGAGAACGGCAACAACTCCGGGGACCTCCAGGGCCGCCCGGGTATCGATGTGACCCATCCGGGCATGGGCATAGGAGCTGCGAAGAACGACCGCATGCAGCATCCCGGGAAGACTAAAGTCATCGACGAATTGTCCTCCTCCACTGACATGGCGCGGGGCTTCCTTGCTCCGGATCGTCTTCCCGATGTAATGGGTCTCGGTCATCCTTTCTTGTACTCCCCTGCCGCCGCCTTCACCGCATCCACGATCTGGGTGTAGCCGGTACACATACACAGATTGCCCGCCAGTCCTCGACGAATTTCCTCCTCGCTGGAATCGGGATTTCGGGTGAGCAGGGCATGACTGGCCAGAAGCATTCCGGAGGTACAGTAGCCACACTGAAGAGCATAGTGCTTCACGAAGGCTTCCTGGATGGGACTAAACTCGCCGTCCTGGGCCAACCCTTCCACGGTCGTGATCTCTTTACCGTTGGCCTGGACGGCAAAAAGAAGACACGACTTGACCACTCGACCGTCCAGAAGAATCGAGCAAGCACCGCATTCTCCCACCACGCATCCCACATGGGTGCCGGTCAGCCCAATCGTTTCTCTTAAGAAGAAAACAAGAAGCATCCGCGGCTCGGCTTCTTCTTCATAGGCCTGGCCGTTGATGCGCAGCCGGATCAGCTGTTTCATAGCGCCAGAAGTTAGTCACATCCAGCACAATTGTCAATCATCGGAATCCATGGTACGGTCAAGCCAAAGGAGGTCGGCTCACAGTGAAAGCACAAGTCAACGGCGTCACGTTGGACTATGAAATCACCGGTTCGGGTCGACTGATCGCCTTCGGCCACTCCTTGGGTATGAGTGGCAAGATCTTCGAGCCTATTCGGCCCGCTTTAGAGAAACATGGCCGGGTTCTCACCTGGGATGCTCGAGGGCATGGCAACTCGGAGAAACCTGCTGCCGGCTGGACCGTTGAAGATCTAGCCGCCGATCTGCGAGCTTTGATCGAGCATCTGGGGGAGGATCGAGCGGTGGTGGCAGGACTCTCCATGGGAGGAAACACCGCCGTTGCCTATGCCGTTGCTTACCCCGACAAACTGGACGGCTTGATCCTGGCGGACACCACCGCCTGGTATGGAGAAGACGCTCCCGAGGCATGGGAAAAAAGAGCCCATAACGCTGAAACCAAAGGAATGGACCCGGTGATTGCTTTCAATATGTCCCGCTGGTTCAGCGATAGCTTCCCCGATGAGCATCCGGATCGGGTGGCAATGGTGGTGGAGACACTGCTTACCACTGACATCTCCTGTTACGCAGCTGCCGGTCGGGCTCTGGGCCAGTTCGACGCTCGAGAGGGACTGTCGCGCATCGACTGCCCCACCCTGATCCTGGTGGGTTCCGAAGATCCCGCCACACCCCCTGCCATGGCAGAGTACCTGCACCAGAACATCGCTAACTCCGAGCTCCACGTGCTTCCAGGATTAAGACATATGACTCCGGTTGAAGCACCCGATCGGGTGGGCGAGCTGATGGGTGATTTTCTGGAAAAGCTGTAATTCCCCCATCTGTTTTCCCGTCTGATTGTCAGACTCCAGCCGTATTCTGGATAGAGTACTTCCTGTTACAAGTCACAAGTACACGGTGTATTGCTGCGCCGGAGAGGCATCAAGTCATGGATTTTACGACCATCATCGCATTGGTATTGGGGATTATCGTTGCTCAGGCCCTGTTGTTTCTGCTTCTCAAGAACAAACTGGGTGAGCATTTTCATTTTCTCGCCAACGAGGCCCTGGTCCGCAACAACCAGAATTTTGTGCAAATGGCCAACGCCACCCTGGAAAAGTTCCAGACCCAGGCCAAGGGAGAACTGGCTCTGAAGCAACAGGCCATCCAGGAGTTGGTCAACCCCCTGAAACAGGCCCTTGAAAAACATGAAAAGCAGGCCCTCGAAATGGAGAAGAAGCGCGAGAAGGCCTATGGAGGATTGCGCCAGTATCTGGAAGACGTGGTGCAGACCCAGAGTCAGCTGAGAAAGGAAACAGGCAATCTGACCAAGGCTTTGAGCTCTTCCCATGTCCGGGGTAAATGGGGAGAAATGAGTCTGAAACGGGTCGTGGAAATGGCCGGACTGGTGGAACACTGTGACTTTAAGACTCAGCAAACACTACCCGGAGAGGATTCTCGTCTGAGACCCGATCTGATTGTCTCTCTTCCCAACCAGCGTAAAATCGTGATCGACGCCAAGACGCCGCTCGATGCCTACCTGCAGGCTGTCGAAGCGGAGGATGAGGAGAAGAGAAAGAGTCTGATGACCGATCACTCCCGACAACTGGAGCGCCACATTACCCTATTGGGCAGCAAGGCCTATTGGGACCAGCTGGAAGGGAGCCCCGAATTCGTGGTGCTCTACATACCCCTGGAAAGTCTCTTCAGTGAGGCCCTTCGTCACAATCCCGACCTCCTGGAAAAAAGCACCCAGAAGAAAGTGATCCTGGCAACACCCACCACCTTGATGGCCCTGCTCAAAGCGGTCGATTACGGTTGGAAGCAGGAAAAGATGGCCCACAACGCCGAAGAAATCTCGGCCATGGGAAAGGAACTCTATGAGCGGCTTTTCAAGGTGGCCGAGCACTTTGCCCGACTTGGAACCCATCTGGATCGGGCGGTTCAGTCCTATAACGAAACCGCCGGATCGTTTGAGCAGCGCGTCTTCGTGCAAGCCAGGCGCTTCAAGGAACTCGGGGTTCCCGCCAAAGACGACATCCCCGAGGTCACCTGGATCGATCGAACTTCCCGCCAGCTTCAGCGCAGCGAACTTGTGGCCAAGCCGGAGCTGGAAAAGGTGGAGGATGAAGAGATCCCGGCCTGACCGCAGACCACAAACCACAGACGAGTTTGCATAGGTTCTTGTTGCGAAGCGGGTAGAGGAGTTCGGTGCCAGCCCCAAGAATTCTCCTTTAAATTCAAGGGTTTCCGCCAGAATTCTGGGCCTGTCCCCAATCTCTTTACGCGCGGGGGTGGTACCTTGCGTAAATCTTCTTGAGGCGCTCGCGGCTCACGTGGGTGTAAATCTGTGTGGTTGAGATGTCGGCGTGGCCCAGCATCATCTGAACCGCTCGCAGATCGGCACCATGATCCAACAGGTGGGTGGCGAAACTGTGCCGCAGCACGTGAGGGCTGATCTTCTTTTCGATTCCAATCTTTCTTCCGTACTTCCTCACCAGCATCCAGAAGTACTGACGCGTCATGGAATGTCCCTGCTGGGTCACAAACAAAAATGGACTTGCCCGGCGCTTGCGCAAAAAGTGCTGCCGGGCCTCTTTCAGGTATTGCTGGATAAACCTCACCGCCGATCCCCCCAAGGGCACAATGCGTTCCTTAGACCCTTTACCGAATGTCCTCAGGCAACCCAACTCAAAATTGATCTCCTCCAAACGAATGCCCACCAGTTCGCTGACCCTCAACCCTGTCGCATAAAGCACTTCCAGCATGGCCCGGTCACGCAAGCCGTAGGATGTGCTCAGATCGGGCTGCTCAAGAAGCCGGTCGACCTCGTCTTCACTGAGATATTCGGGCAGGGTGCGCCAAACCTTGGGAGATTGTAGTGTTTCGGAGGGGTCTTCTTGAAGATAACCATCCAGCAGAAGAAACCGGAAAAAGGAATGCAGACTGGCGATCTTCCGCCTCACCGAGCGAGCAGACAAGGTTCCATAGAGATGCTGGATGTAAGCGGCCAGCTCCTGCTTTTTGACTCCTGCCAGGGTCCATTTCCGGGAACGGACGAAAGAAAGAAATTCGCCAAGATCCCTCCGGTAAGCCTCCACCGTGTTGGAGGCCAACCCTCTTTCCACCTGCAGATAATTCAGATAATTTCGAAAGGCCCTATCCTGCATAGTCCCGGCTACCCCTTCAAGCGACGAAAGAGACGATGG
>JACZQQ010000255.1 GCA_022545645.1 Acidobacteriota bacterium
AGTGGTAGTAGGCATCGAGGCGAGCCCCTTTTTGACCAAAAGCATCACTGATCCGGCGGTGTAGCCGCTCCAGGTCCTCCTGAGTGATGAGACCGCGGGCGATGGCCGACTGGTTGGTGATGACGATGGCCTGGGCTCCACTCTGGTTAATCTTCTTCACGGCTTCAAAGGCTTCGGGATAGATTTGGATGTCTTCCAGGCGGTGTAAATAGCCGATTTCCTCGATCAAGGTTCCGTCACGATCTAGAAAAATGGCCGTTGTAGAGGACAGCTCGTGCGGTCTCATAAACCTCTTCTACTTCAATTCGGGAGAAACAACGCAAATCAATAGGACATTCTCGCAAAAGGCAAGGGCTGCATTCAACATGTTTGTGGATCACCTGGGCCCTTGGACTCCAAGGACCGGTAGCAATCTCATCCGTGGACCCTAAGATAGCGATCTGTGGAGTGTCCAGAGCCGCAGCCAAATGCATGGGTCCTGAATCGTTGGTGAGTAACAGGTTGCATCGGCTCAAAAGCCCGATCAGAGAGGGTAGATCGGTTTGGCCGGTGAGGATCGTGAGGTGCTGTTTGGCGAGGGACTGAATCTCCTGGGCGATGGTTTGTTCGCCTGCCGATCCGATGATGACAACTTGGGCCTGATCTCCCTCGATCAGGCGGTCGGCCAGTGCCGCGTAGCGATTCGTAAACCAGCGCTTGGCCGATCCATAGAAAGCTCCGGGGTTGATCAAAATGATGGGGCCCTGCCCAGAAACATCAGCTGCACGGAGTAATCGCTCTGCTTCTTGGATCCCTTCTTCAGTGGGACTCAGGTGGATGTCGGGTTTGAAGTCGGGATCGTTGAGATAATCCTGAGGGGAAAGGCCGGTTTGGTAAAGAAGATCTAAATAGTAGTAAATCTGATGTCGATTCAGCTCCTTGATTCGGGGCCGAGCGCGGCGGGTCAAGAGAAGAGCCCGCCCATCCGTGTTGTACCCGATTCTCTCTGGAATACCCGCCAGACGGGTCATCAGAGCCGCCTGGAAGGCGTTTTGAAAAAGAAGGGCGCAGTCGAAGTGGCGCACTTTACCGACAAGTCGGAAGAAAGGCCGCAACTGGGATGAGGGTTCTTCCAGTGGAAGGATCTCATCCACTATTCCCTGTTTCTTAAACAGCTCCGCGACCCAATCGCGCACCAAAAGGGTGAGGTGATGGTCAGGAAAGAGACGCCGCACCTCGCGGAGGGCGGCCAGCGACATGACGGAATCGCCGATCCAGTTTGTCCCACGGATGAGGATGCGCTTACCTGGTTTCATTTTGCTTCAAGTAAGAACTTTACCTCATTGAGAAATTCTTTTTTGTATTCCGGGAGGTCCTCAGGCTGAGGTTCAATCTGGAGAACGAAGATCTGACCCTCCTGGAAGTCCAGTTCCTTCAGACGAACCGCATCCTTTTCAGTGGTCACAATGGCCCGGGCCTGCACTTCCTCCAGACGCTTCAGGACACGATTGAGTTCCGATTGGCTAAAGGGGTGGTGGTCACGGAAAAGAAAGCGGTCGGAGATTTTCATCTGATAGTGCTCCAGATCGTACAAGAAGACGTGGGGACTCCCGATGGCGGCCAGCGCGATGACGGAGCTGCCCAGGAAATCACGAGCCTGGAAACGAGTTCCCGTTCTGGCGTCGTAAAGGGCCGTAACGTCATGATGGAAATAGGAGATCGGTACCCGCTGGTTCCACCGGCGAATGTGTTCTTCAAGATTCTCCGTCTCAGAGGACATGTGGGAACGAGTAATCACGATGGCGTCTGCTCGGGCAAGCGCTTTGGTGGGTTCCCTCAGCCTTCCGGCCGGCAGCAGATGATGGCCGCCAAATGGGTCGGTAGCGTCCAGGATCAGAATATTCAAATTGCGTTTGAGCTGAATGTGCTGGTAGCCGTCATCCAGTAGATAAATAAGGTTAGGGTACCGATCTTCCAGGAGTCTCCCTGCCTGATAACGGCTGTTCCCCACCACCACCGGAACCCCTTCAAGTTTTCGAGCCAGAAGATAAGGCTCGTCTCCACATTCCTCGGGACCGCAAAAAACCTCTCGGACATCGCTCACCAGAAGGACCGGACTCTTGTTGTTCCTCTTATAACCCCGGCTCAAAATAACCGGTTGATAACCGGCTTTCTTCAAGATTTGAGCCAGGAAGCCAACCAGGGGAGTCTTGCCCGTTCCTCCCACCGTCAGGTTTCCCACGCTGATGACCGGGTGTTTGAGTTGGTGCGACTGCAGGATTCCTTTTTGGTAAAGAAAGACCCGAAATGAAACGATCAGGGCGTAGATTTTCGAGAGTAAATGCTTCATGAAAAATGTGTCAGTTGTCAGCTGTCAGTTGTCAGTATCTGCGCGCTCATCGCGCAGATATCTTTCCACAATTTCAAGGGTGCGGCCAACCGCTCCTTGATTGTCTCCAATCACCTGACGAGCTTTCTGCCCCAGCGCCTTTCTGGTGGCGGGATTTTTCAAAAGCTCACTGATTTTTCCAGGCAGTTCCTCTCCTGAGTGCACCTGGAGGGCTGCATCGGATTCCAGGAAGGCGTTGGAGATTTCCTTGAAGTTCTCCATATGAGGACCAAAGAGAATCGGTTTGGAGAAGTATGCCACTTCAATAATATTGTGTCCTCCCGTGGGAACCAGGCTTCCTCCCACGAACACCACATCCGCCAATTGATAAAGGTAAGCCAACTCACCGATGGTATCCAGGAGTAGAACTTTGGGAGGGTCGTGCTTTTGAGAATTTAGCTCCGATCGTCTCAAATAGCTTATCTGACGAGCCTCCACCAGCCTGGCGATTTCATCCACGCGGTGAGGATGCCGTGGTGCCAGGAGCAGTCGCAGGGAAGGGAACTCTTCGCTGAGAGAGTGGAAGACTTCAAGAAGAGTTTGTTCTTCTCCTTCTCGAGTACTGCCACAGATCCAAAGCAGGTCGTTTGGGTCGGGCTTGAGGACCGCCTGGATGACTTGCAGCATCTGTGTCTTTTCAGGAAGCTGGGCGAGTTGATAGTCGTATTTGAGATTGCCCAGCTGATGGACCCGGGATGAAGCCGCTCCCAGCTCAATGATACGGTCCCGATCCTGTCGGGTCTGCACGCAAAAGAGGGAGATGCGATGCAAAAGAGGGCGAAGGAAAAAACGGATCCGCCGATAGCGGCGAAAGGAATGATCGGAGATCCGGCCATTAATGAGCAAAACGGGGATATCCAACGATTCCGCGGCGCTGATAAAGCCGGGCCAGATTTCGGTCTCGGCCAGCAGGACACAGGTCGGGGAAAGCCTGCGCAGGTAGAGGCGGCAAATCCACTTCCAGTCGAAGGGAAAGTAAAACACGCAGGCGCGATCCTGAAAGCTGTTTCTGGCCAGATTCTGACCCGTATCGGTGATGGTGGAAATGAAGAGTTGGTCACGATTCAGGGCCAGGGCTTCAACCAGAGGCTCGATGGCCTTGACCTCTCCCACCGAGACGGCATGAATCCACAGGGAAGGCTTTGCCGGATCACTTGAGTTGCGAAGAGGTGGGGCCCCGATTCTTTTGAAAAAGATCTTGGGGTCCTTGCCCTGAACCAGCACTCGGTAGATAAAAACAGGGAGATAGAATATCAGCAGGAAAGTATAAAGAATCGAGTAAGTCCAAAGCAGTGGGTGGAACATCTGGAGCCTTTCCTGAAGTCCAATCCTATACTTGCCGCCTAAGCGGCTTCAACCTAAAGGAGCCTGTCCGAGTAATAGCTGGGGGTCGCGCGGATGGGGCTTGCGTGGCCAGGTCGAGGAGCGAGGAGGAGGCGATGCAGGGACATCGGCGACGACAAGCGACGAGGAGATGCACCGCAATCCCCGTTCG